>JAPULR010000161.1 GCA_027294635.1 Chloroflexota bacterium
GAGGCGGCCACCTCCAAGGCCCTCTTGGCGTGCTCCTGGCCCTTAACATGGGATAAGTCAGGTCCCTGGGGAACGGCCTCTTCCGTCGAAAGCAGTAAGTCATCCATTTGATGTGGCTGAATGACCTGCTCCCCACGCAGATGGGCTACCAGGCCCTCCAGGGACTCCACCGGCCGGATGGTGGTGCCCTCCACCAGCGCAGCCTACTTGGCATCCGCCGAAGGCACGAAGACTTGTGCAAACCCCTCGTCCCGGGCCAGGGCCACCATGGGCAGAATCCCCCTGGTATGTCGCACCCCGCCATCAAGGGATAGCTCACCCAGGTACAGATGCGTATCTTCGTCCGACGGAAGCTGGCCCGAGCTTTTGAGGATGCCCACGGCGATGGGCAGGTCGTAGGCGGGGCCTTCCTTCTTCAGGTCCGCCGGCGCCAGGTTCACGGTGATGCGTCGCACGGGGAACTCGCAGCCCGAGTTCCTGATGGCCGCCCGTACTCGCTCCCTGGCCTCCTGGACCGCCGTGTCGGGCAGACCCACGATGTTGAAGGCGGGCAGCCCCGGCGATATATCCACCTCCACCTCAACTATGGCCCCCTCCAACCCAACGATGGCGCACGTCTTGACCTTGGTCAGCATGAAGGCGCTCCTCCTAACCACTACGGTTATACACCCACAGGACTAGAGGAGCAACTTCCTATGTGGGAGGGCGAACAGGAACCGGTGAATAGAACCTAACTGCGGCTGACATTCTCTTCTTCACTCCTCTCCGAATAAGCGTCTTCGGATCGACTCTGTAATTTCTAAGTCCGGTCCGCTGAAGATGACATCGGTTTGTCGTGTCGGGTCCTGCTGCCACAGGGGCAATACCCTTGACCGAAGGGCATCTGCCTCAGGTCCCGTCTTAAACAGAACCTCAGTCCACCATGTCTCTATCGTATTAGTCACATTAAAGTAGCGGCGGTGCTCTTCCGCGTAGGCGTTTCCGGCCTCATCCCAGTCCTCTAGCTGAAGCAAGAGGTCTCTCAGTACCCTAACGTCTCTAAGAGTTGTGGAGGTCCCCTGTCCGAAGGTTGGATCGCTGTGGCCCGCAGCGTCTCCAATCAGCGCAACGCCCCGTCGATAGGGATAATCAACTATTGAGGCCGCTCCGTCGAAAGTTGCCAGCGGACCCGCAGGTCTAGCGTCGGAATAGAACGCCCTTGGCGCTCCGGTTTTCAGGGCATACTCGATAAAAAGGGGGATGTCTCCGGTGCCGCTGAGGCGGACTCCGGTCTCAGCAGGGTAGATCACGTAGGCTCTAACCCGCCCATTCCCTTGTGGGAATACAAAGCTCGCATGGCCAATCGAAGGATTGAGCCAAAGGTGGTTGGCATCTTTGGGCGCAGGCATATCATCGAACAGAAGACCAGCAATCAGGTTCTGGTCGGGGTCACGCCGTGCCTGAAATCCAGCCCAGACTCGTACTCTCGAATCCCTGCCATCGGCGCCCACCACCAGCCGTGCTTGTACCTTCATATCCACGCCGTCAACACGGACCTGTACCGTTGGAGTGCCGTCCAGGCTCAGACCGACTACCCTCGCGCCCCTGCGAACCTTTGCTCCAGCAGATTCAGCGCTCTGCATCAGCACTTCCTGCATCGCTGGATGATAGAAAGAGATGGCCGGAACTCCGGGCTGTGTAGACGCCACCAAATCCCGGTGAAGGACTCGCACAGGCCCCAGGTACATATCCCACCACGGCAACTCATGGCCGCAGGATGCCATCAGCCCATCGTAAATTCCAAGCTTCTTTGCCTCGGCGACACCCCAGGGAAGAACAGACTCACCGCGTACCCGGTCCTTGAACTCAAGCTGGGACTCCAGGACGAGGACGTCAGCTCCGTTCTCCGCCATCGCCCTGGCGAGAGCCGATCCGCCCAGCCCTCCTCCGACGGTGATGATATCGTAAGTCGTCCGATGCATGGGTTGCTCTTACATAAAAGGGGTACCCAAGATTACCAGCAGACACCACTTCATCCAAGAACCCTAGGCCCGCATCAGAAAAGTCCTGCTAACCAGCCGCCGCCTTAACTCCCGTCACTGCCCTCCGGTCTGCGTGCACTTGGCCCCCTTTGAGCACCATCTTGATACGTGCCTTGTCCAGCAGCACCTTGATGTCCTGCAGTGGATCGCCGTCCACTACCACCAGGTCCGCCAGCTTGCCCTTCTCTACCGTGCCTATCTCTTTCTCCATCCCCAGGCACTGCGCAGCCAGGCCGGTGGCGGCCATTAGGACCTGCATAGGCGTCATTCCAGCCTCATCCACCATGCACTGCAACTCTCCGGCGTTCCTCGGGTGTCCCCAGCCTCCAGCATCGGTGCCCGCTACCACCCTCACCCCCGCCTTCAGGGCCTTCTGGATGCTTTCCATGTGATGGGGGTAGAGGTCTCGAGCGCGGGGTTTCACGTGCGCCAGCACATTCTCCCGGTGGTAGACATAAACCAGCAGGGTAGGTACGTAGGAGATACCCTTCTCCGCCATCATGGGTATCAAGTCCGGGTCCTCATCCAGGTAGGTACCGTGCTCTATACTGTCCACACCTGCCTCCAGGGCCAAGCGAAGGCCAGGGCCGCCCAGGGCGTGGCACATTACCCTACGGCCCTGGTCGTGAGCCTCATCCACCAGGGCCTGAATCTCCTGTCGGCTAAACTCCCGATCGAAGGGGCCGTGGCCCGGGCGCGAGCTGGCGCCGCCGGTGGTGGCGCACTTGATTACGTCGGCCCCCATGCGGACCATCTCCCGCACCTTGGCTCGGACGGCATCGGGTCCGTCGGCCATCCCCGAGGGCAGGCTAAGGTTTACGGGCCCAGGGCAGCAGTGGCCCGATGGACTCCTCATGTCGGATAGGCCGCCCGTGGGGGAAATTAGAGAGATGCTCAGCATCAACCGAGGGCCTGGAATCAACCCCTCATCCACCGCTTGTTTAAAGCCCTGGTCCAGGCCCCCGGCGTCCCTTACGGCGGTGTACCCCATATCCAGGGTATCCTTTAGCACCTGGGCGGTGCGGAGGTGGCGCAGACTAGGAGGAGCGTCCAGCTCCCAGCGGTCCATGAGGCCGTAGCCGGTGTGGCCTAAATGGTCGTGGCAGTCTATCAGTCCCGGCAGCAAAGTCATACCCGATAGGTCGATCACCTCAACGCCGGAACCATGTCTCACAGCATCACTGGGACCTACGTCCACAATGCGATCACCATCTACAACAACGGTTGCATCGGATAGAGCCGATGCACCTGTGCCGTCGATTAGAGTTGCGCCTTTCAGGACCTTCATGGGCCACCTCCCGATTGGGGATAGAGCCAAGGTATTCCCGAAGTTGAGTGCTGTCAAGAAGACAAACTACGGCCCTGCCTTCGTTACACTTCTACCGTCATAAGCTCTTCACCGAAGACCACCTCCCCATCGAATTCCCTCTTGACATCCCCAATGCCCTTCTCCATGGCTCCAGGCCTACACAGGTTGGGCCCGGTGTGCACCAGTATTAGCTTCTTCACTCCGGCCTCCTGGGCCATTTGGGCCGCTCCCTTGGTGCCGCACTGTCCTCTGCTCTCACCACTGGCGTCCATCGCCTCCTGGTCGTCCCAGCACATACACATCATGACATCGGCCCCACGGGCCAGGTCCGTGACCGACTGACAGGGCTGGGTATCCCCTGTGAACACTACGCTGCCGTCAGGGGTGTCCAGCCGGTATGCCAGGCAGTCCAGCCACGGCTGGACGTGTTCGGCGGTGGCCGCTGTGACCTCCCAGTCCTTACCGGAGTGCACCTTCCCTGGCCCTATATCCCTGGCCGAAACGGAAGGTGGCTTCCTCGGAAGCACCCCGCCTCGGTTGACGTAGACCTGCTGGCTCAAGGGATGGTTAATCCTGGCCTTCCAATCGTGGGCAAAGGCGCCTCTCTCCTCCCCAAGGATACGGTCGGTGATCATCTCCGTCAGAGTAGGGCCGTACACCTTTAGCTGGTTCTCCACGCCTATGCTCTGGTCCCATCGGCACAGGAGGAAGCAGGGGTAGTCCACGTCGTGATCAAAGTGGTGATGGCTGAAAAAGAGGTAGTCTATTTGGGTAGGCCAGAGGCCCGCCTTCACCA
>JAPULR010000162.1 GCA_027294635.1 Chloroflexota bacterium
ATCGGGTGAGCGTACTAAGCTACGGCGGAGATGTCCTGGCCCGCTGGGACGGCGGGAGTGAGGGGACCAACCAGTTCCTTGCCCCTCACGGTATATGCGTCGACTCCCTAGGCAGTGTATACCTTTGCGGCGTCGGCGAAGGGAAACGAGTCCTGAAATTTATCCGCAAATCGTAAGAATTTCAGGGTTCCTAATAAACTAAAGCAATATATCGATAATTATGTTGACAGCGGCTAGAACCGATAGTATTCTTGGGGACAATAGGCAGAATCGCTCGTAGGAGGAGAAGATGACTACAAAGAAGGTAAGCCATGTGGTGAAGCGCCCAGGACTAAAGAACGGTGATCCATCCTACGAGATTCCTGTGGCGGAAGATCTGGTAACCGAACCCGGCATCCCTCAAAATCTTTCGGATGTGGACTTCTACTCACGCAAGTATCCCCTGGAGAGCCAAAACGTGAGCTACACGGCGGACCGCGCCTGGGTATGGACTATCTACAGCCCCGAGGAAGAAGAGTCCCACCGGGAGCATGAGCGCCTCCAGGCCCCCGTGGTGAACGCCGCAAGTATCTCTGGCGACATTGAGCCTACCGCCGAATCGGTACATGGTAAAGACGTGACTCAGGAGATTAAGACCAGGGCCCGGGAGCTGGGCTTTGGCGAGGTGGGCATTACCAGGTACGATAGGCGCTATACCTTCCAATACAAGAAAAAGTGGGTCCACTACGAGCATGCCATATGTCTCGCCTTTGAGCAGGACTACGAGAGGACCCAGTCCATACCCAGTAGCTTTGCTGAGCACACTCACTTTGGCACCTATAGGACCATGAGCCAGCTCGGCCTGATTATGGCCGACTATGTTCGGAGTCTGGGCTATCATGCCCAGGTACACAGCCCAAACGACAACAGCGCCGCCTATATACCCATGTTCGTCGCCGCTGGACTGGGCCAGTTGGGAGCCAACGGCCAGCTTCTTTCGCCCCACTTCGGCTCCAGAGCCCGCCTGATGATAATCACCACCGATGCCCTATTAACCTATGACGACCCGGTGGACTACGGAGTCCACAAGTTCTGTCAGGTATGTCAGGTCTGCGTAAACCGTTGCCCAGGCAGGGCCCTAATGCGGGACAAGGTCTGGTGGCGCGGTGTGGAGAAGAACAAGCTGGTGTACGAGCGCTGCCGGCCCGTTATGGCCCGCTACTCCGGCTGCGGCATCTGCATGAAGGTCTGCCCCATCCAGAAGTACGGCATGAAACCAGTTATGGAGCACTACGTGGAGACGGGGGAGGTGTTGGGCAAGGGTACCGAGGAGCTTGAGGGCTTCACTATTGAGGGCAAGGGGTACTTTCCTCCCGGTGAACTTCCCCACTTTGACCGGGAGTTCTTTGAGATTCCCCACGGGCGCTCCGAAGATGTCCTCTTTGAAGAGTTCAAGAAGAAGTTGGAGAACGCCGAGATCCCCGATGGGCCGGCGGGTGACCAGGTCTTGAGGGACTTCAAAGAAAAGGTGGCGGTGATACTGGCTGAGCCCGATAGCGACTCTATGTTTGCGGTCATGCCGGAAGAAGCCTAGATATAGTTAAGGTCCGAAACAGCAAAAGGCCTCGGTCGCGAATGGCGCCGGGGCCTTTACATTTGGAAAGTTGTCCTGTTGCTACCAATCAGGTGGCGCGCTCCAGAGCTCTCGAAGCCAGGCCCAGGCGTTGGTGTGCTTGATGGAGTCCAGCTCCTCCTTATCCAGGTCCCACTGGGCCAAGACCTCGGCTGGGTTAGCTATCAGGTCTGCCCTGAAAATCTCATCGTTGGCAACCTTTTCTATGAAGGCGTCCATGGCTTCCTTGGACACTTCATCACCTCCTTACAAAGGAATTGCTCTTGATAGCTGATCACCTTCCGTCCGGTCTTCTACCGTGAAAGCCTAGCGAAAAGATACGCCGTTTTCCTTCATAGCCTCCTTGAAAGCTTGAAAGCCAGAGGCTGTACCAGCGGAGATCGTGCGCACGTCGCTGGCTATCTGGCAGAGCATGAAACCCATCTTCATTAGTTTAGCCGACACCGCCGGGCCGGCGCCGTGGTGGCAGGGTACCACTCCGGCGCTCCTGGCCGCTTCGATTACCCTCTGGCTGGCCGCAAGGTGTCGCTCGTCGTCAGCCCAACCCGAGAGGCTTACGCCCATATCCAGTGACAGGTCGCTGGGCCCTATGTAGAGCCCGTCAATCCCGGGAGCTTTGGCAATCTCTTCAACGTTTTCTAGCGCCTTGGTTGTCTCTATCATTACCAGACATATAATCTCGTCGTTGGCGTGCATAACGTAGTCATCCATCCCTGTGGCCAGGGCCGCCCGGCTGCCGCCAATACTACGGTTCCCCTGGGGCGCGTACCTGCAAGCCAGACCCGCCATGGCCGCTTCCTCGTTGGAGTTCACCATGGGTACAATAACGCCGTAAGCCCCGGCGTCCAGCACGTAGGATATGTAGTCGGGCTCGTTCTTGGGCACTCTTACCAGGGGTACGACGTCCGTGTTGCCTATGGCCTGTATGCAGCTTACCACCGAGCTTTGGGATACGCCCACACCGTGCTGCCAGTCAATGGTCAAGGCGTCGTAGCCGGCGTGGGCCATTACCTCAGCAATGTAAGGGTTCCCCGAAGAACACCACCCCATAACGGCGGGTTTCCCCTGGCGCCATAGCTCTTTGACCTTGTTTTTCTTCACTATATTTTCCTCACCTAACCCGCGACACGAAGAGGGGTCCTCATAGATAGGTTAGGGTCCTATCCTTTCCTAGCCAGCTTTACGATGGTCCTGACCTCTTTAGACTGACCCGGTTTCCGGTCGCTCAGGGCTGCCTCGATCCACTCCGAGCCCATGTTGGATTTCGGCATCTCGCACACGTACAGATCGCCGTGAGAATCTACGGCAATCCCGTGAGGCGCGGTGAACATGCCTGGCTCGTCTCCAGGGTTAGGGTCTCCAAACCGGGTCTGCAAGTTGCCCTGCTTGTCGTAGATGCTTATGGCGTGGCCCACGTTGGGCGCATCCAGTATATACACCGGGGGAGGCATTTCGGCCACGTAGACATTACCTCGGTCGTCCATATCCAGCCCTGCCGCCCTCCAGATACCGGGCCACAGGGCAAGAAACTCACCCTTGGCAGTAAAGACCTGGACCCTGTGATTCTCCCGGTCGGCTACAAAGACGTTTTCATCCTCATCCACGATTATGTTGTGGGGAACAACGAATTGCCCCGGCCCGGTACCAGCCTCGCCCCAGGAGTACAGCAGCTCTCCCTCGGGACTGAAACGGTGGATGCGAGCATTACCGTAGCCGTCGGCGACAAACAGGTCCCCTGACACGGGGGAGATGGCCAGGTGAGCAGGCCGGTTGAAGGGCTGGCCGCTGAACCTCCCAGAGGGCGAGCCAATGGTCTGAAGAAGCTCCCCCTCTGGAGTAAACTTCCTTATGACGTGATGCTGGGTGTCGGTACAGTAGATGGAATCGTCGGGGCCGATGGCGATGCCATGGGTGCCACCAAAGACTCCCTCTCCCCAAGAGGTCAGGAAGTTTCCATCGCGGTCAAAGACGACAACCGGGTGCTCGCCGCGAGTGTATGCGTAGATACGACCTTTGGAGTCCACCACCGCGCCGGCGCAGTCTCCCAAGAGAAATCCATCGGGGAGTTTGGCCCATCCTTCCACTACTTCGTAGGTCAAGCTACCACTGCCCAGGGTTGTCGTCATATCGATAGCACCTCCCTTCCTATCTCAGGCCAGGCTATCCTAGGGCCCTGGGTGAGTCCTGTCAATTTACGGGCTCGCTCCCAACGTTCCCCCGCGCTTCTAATAGTGCTAAAATCCTGGCATGTCCATCTCACCCACATCTCAGTTCACCTCAGAGATAAACCTGGTCGTTAACAGCCGGCGCCACACCCTGCAGGTGGCCCACCACTGGACCCTACTTCACCTGCTAAGAGAGGTGTTGGACCTGACGGGAGCTAAGGTTGGGTGTGACCGGGGAGAGTGCGGAGCCTGTACCATCCTCATGGATGGCCTCCCCGTCTACGCTTGTCAGCTATTAGCGATACAGGCCAAGGACAGAGAGGTCCTTACAATAGAGGGCCTTGCCACAGGTTCGGAGCTTCACTTTATACAAAAGGCCTTTGTGGAAGAGGACTCGGGCCAGTGCGGCTACTGTACCCCGGGCTTCATCATGTCAACCCACGCCCTGCTGCGAAGCAATCCCAGCCCCACGGAGCGGGAGGTCCGCTACGCTTTGCTGGGGAACCTTTGCCGCTGCAATGCCTACGGCCGGATAATTCAGGGGGTTATGACCGCGGCCAGGGCCGTGCAAGAGGGGTCCTCGTGAACGAGAGCTTCAGCGTCGTAGGCAGCACGGTCCCCAGGCGAGGGCTTGAAGATAAGGTAACGGGCCAAGCCCGCTACACCGCCGATATAAAGCTGGTGCGCATGCTTCACGCCAGGGTCCTTCGCAGCCCGCATCCTCACGCAGAAATCCTGTCCATCGACACCTCCGAGGCCCAGGCGCTGCCAGGAGTGCATGCCATCATAAGCCCCTTTGATGCTGAGGCGTCAGGCCGCCTTGCTCCGGACATGACTGTCCTTGATACAACGGTACGGTTTGCAGGCGACGAGGTGGCCGCCGTGGCGGCTGAGGATGAGGGCGTTGCGGAACAAGCGCTGGAGTTAATAAAAGTTGAATATAAGGTGCTACCCTTCGTAACAGATGCGGAAGATGCGCTGAGACCCGGAGCGCCTCGCATTCATCCAGAGGGGAACCTGTATGGAGGCGAGCCCATAACCCTGGAGCGAGGAAGCGTTGAGGAGGGGTTTAAGGAAGCGGACCTGGTATTGGAGGGGACTTACAGGATTGCCAGCCATTCCGCCGCTCCCCTGGAGCCGCGTGCCGCCCTGGCCGATTGGGAAGGGGACAGCCTCACCGTGTGGAAGACCAGCCGGGGCGTCCATCAGGACCGGGGCCTCCTTGCCCAGGCGCTTAACCTTCCTTTGGAGAAAGTGCGGGTGGTGGGACCGACCCTGGGCGCTGGATATGGCAACAAGGATGAAAGCCGGGCCAGCACTATAGCAGCGCTGCTGTCCCGAAGGGCGGGGCGGCCTGTTCGGCTGGAGTACTCCCGCTACGAGGAATTTGTGGCCGGGCGGGTGCGTCACAGCGCCGTCATAAGACTAAAGGTTGGGGCAAAGAAGGATGGCAGCATAACCGCCATCTCCAATCGGACGGTGATGAATACTGGGGCCTATCTGGCCTCTGGCGGCGGTGTCCTTAGACGGGCAGCCCAAGGTTCCCTGTACCTCTATAGGTGTCCCAACGTTCGGTACGAAGGCTATCTGGCCTACACCAACAGCCCCGTGGCGGGCTCCTACCGAGGGCTGGGAGCGCCCCAGGGCCACTTTGCCCTGGAGGCCCACATGGACCGGATAGCCGAGGCCTTAGGTATGGACCCTCTGGAGTTCCGTCTGAATAACCACGTTGGACCCGAAGGGCAGCCTGGGCAACGGACTACCCCGCGAGACGAAATAGTAGATGCACAGCCCTTGGAGGGCGGGATTCCCTTCTCCAGCAACGGCCTAAAGGAGTGCCTCCAACGGGGAGCCCGGGCCATCGGCTGGGGCAGTAAGCCGCCTTCGAAGTCGCCAACCTCGCAGTCACTAAAGCACGGAACGGGCGTCGCCATGTGCATCTACAGGGGTGGGCCGGGAAGGGATTCCACGGCCAAGGTGATAGTCCACCGGGAGGGCCGAATTGAGCTTGTCACCGGCATCATGGATGTTGGCGAAGGGGCGCACACAGTGCTGGCGCAGATGGCCGCTGAGGTCTTGGGCTGTCGCTACGAAGACGTAAACGTCGTCGCTGGCGATACGTCTACTACCCTGGAAGCCCCCATCACCGCGGGTTCCACCGCCACCTTCTCATCAGGGCTGGCGGTGCGGCAAGCGGCGGTGGAGGTGCGCAGTAGTCTTTTAGACCTAGCATCGACTTTCCTCGAAATCCCTAAGGACAGAATCGATATCAGCGGTGGTTGAATCTTTCCAAAAGGAGATTCTAACGGACCCGTTACTCTCACCGAGATAGCGGCCCAAATGCCCGATCGCTTTATAGAGGCTACAGC
>JAPULR010000163.1 GCA_027294635.1 Chloroflexota bacterium
TAGTTGACGTTGGTTCCCCACTGAGGAACCTTTTTAACGGTGAGCACGTACATTGTTACGAAGCATTAAGGCGAGCTCATGTTTAAATTTGCATTCATTCTTGGTTTCGTTGCTCTTTTACTTGCAGCCGCCTGCGGTCAGGAAGGTAGAGAACCAATAGGTATCTCAACATCAACTCCCCGATCGAGCTTGGATGACTGCGGTGGAACTAACGACAATAACTATGCGGATAGCCGCTGGGCATATCACTTTAAAACCCTGCAAGAAATGGATCAGGGTGTCAATGCCGTCGTGCTGGCAAAGATTCTGGGATGTTCGCCGGGCAAAGTGCGTCAAGGCAACCGCTTAACTTACTTTACTGACGTTCACGTTCAGATTATCGAGGATTGGAGCCGAAATCCCATCGGCCTCAATGAGCTAACGATTTCCATGCCTGGCGGGAAGACCACTCCATTCATTAGATGGAATCCTCCATTCAATGTAGGTGAGGAATACCTGCTGTTTTTAAGGAAGGCCGAAGAAGAGGGACTGGAAACATACTTCGTTCCCAGTCCGATGAGCCGATACAGGATTTCAGAAGGTAACCTTTTTGCGAACCTGGATCATGCCCCAATCGAGGGACTGGATGGCCGAACAGTTAGGAGTGTGAAAGAGGAAATACTATCGACTAGATTCAGCCTGGATAGCTTCGCTGATGTCCAACCACCATCTGGATGGGATACAGTCGTAATCAATCCTCACGAGATACCGACGGTCCCCAGTTTCTCCCTTCAATTACCTCCCGGCTGGGAAGTCCATGAATTCGGATGGGACTTTGAGGGTTTCCATTATTCAGGCGAACTGGTCGGAAACGACATTCGACTCACCTTTATCTATGGATTCTTCGGCGGAAGAGAAGCAGAGAGTTACTCGATCGACAGCTTCTTCAGGCATAGTGAAGACATATCCGGTGAAGAAGCGACCCTTATTCGGCCGAAAGGTCCCGAGACAGGACCAACAGTCGCATACTTTAGCGAGTTTCAGGGTCGTAGAAGGAGGTTGCGCTTAACTTCTGGTGACCTTACCGAAGAGCAACAGAGGACTGCCTTTGCCGTATTTCGAAGTATCAAGGGTATGGCAGGATTGTTGGAAATAGACATTACCTTTGGCTTTCACGATGGTCCTATTGTTGAACCTGAAGCGCCTATACCCAACGTCGTGGTCGAGGTTGTCAGCCCGGGAGGAAAAACGCAGGTAGGGGAAAGACAACTAGCTGCCGATCGCCTCGGTAATGGAGGGTGGGAACTGCATCGGGATGGGAAATACCTATTCTGGCTCAATCCAGGCACGTACGACATAGACATACACTTCCTGGAAGATGTAGTAATTTTCGGTATGCCTAGAAGGTTTGAAATAAGCACAGACCAGATAATTGAGGAGGAGATGAAAGTTTATTTGGCTCAAGATTCCCCAGAGGGTTAATTACAATAGACGCCTCCTTTGGACCGTCTTAGAGAGTGTCGAGGAGGAAATAGGAATTACCCGTCGGAGAAACAACCCCTCTCGTTGACTCCCCGTTGCCCCTATGCTAACCTGAAAATTAGCAACGTAAGAATATCCGACGGGAGCCTGGGTGGCCAGGCTGAGAGGCCCCGACACATCGGGGCGACCGTCTGAACCTGATCCGGGTAATTCTGGCGCAGGGACGGAGGTTACCCAGGCCAAAACCAATCCCGTCAGGATGCATCCTGACGGTTTTCTTTTAGGGAGGCAGACATGGAAGACCAGCTGGAGATTGCGGGCAAGCGCTTCAAGTCTCGCCTTATCGCTGGTACGGGCAAGTACCGGACCACGGAAGACATGGTCCAGGCCATAGAGGCCTCAGGAACGGAGATAGTGACGGTGGCCATTCGCAGGTTGGACCTGGACAACCCCAACGAGAAGACCATCCTGGACTACCTGGACTGGAACAAGTACAACATACTGCCCAACACCGCGGGCTGCCGCACCCTGGAGGAAGCGATGTTCGTCGCCCGACTGGGACGATCGGTCACCAACTCCAACTGGGTCAAGCTGGAGGTGATACCAGACCCCAAGTACCTCTTTCCCGATCCCGCCGAGACTCTGAAGGCCGCAGAGCAGCTGATAAAGGAAGGCTTTGTAGTCCTGCCCTACATCCACGCCGACCCGGTGCTGGCCGCCCGGCTGGAGGGGATTGGCTGCGTCACGGTGATGCCACTGGGCTCCGCCATAGGCTCCGGCCAGGGTATACACACCAGCGAAGAGATACGGATAATCATTGAGCAGGCCAAGGTGCCGGTGGTAGTGGACGCGGGGCTAGGGGTGCCCTCCGAGGCGGCCCATGCCCTTGAAATGGGCGCCGACGCCGTGCTGGTCAACACCGCCATCGCTCAGGCTCAGGACCCGGTGCTCATGGCCCAGGCTTTCAGACAGGGCGTTGAGGCGGGCAGAAAGGCCTACCTGGCGGGTCGCATATCCAAGAAGATGTACGCCTCAGCCAGCAGCCCAACCCAGGACGTGCCTCAGCCTGTATCCACCTCAGGGTAGATGGCTCTTAAATCGATACCTCAGCCCACTCTGTGCCTGGTCACCGACCGCCGCTTATGTTTAGACATGCCCCTGGTCGAGAAGGTGGCTCTTGCAGTAGAGGGCGGGGTGAACATGGTTCAGCTCCGGGAGAAGGACCTGCCAAGCGGGCGCCTCCTAGAGCTGGCCCTAGAGATACGGGAAACCGTGAGTGACAGAGCTTTGCTCATCATAAATGAACGTGTAGACGTGGCCCTTGCCTGTGGCGCCGATGGGATTCATCTGGGCGAAGAAGCGCTTAGTCCTTCGGCGGCTCGATACATCGTTGGGGAAGATCTACTTATCGGGCGGTCGGTACACGATATGGAAAGGGCCATCGAGGCCCAGGAGCAAGGATCAGACTATTTGATAGCCGGGACAGTCTTTGCTACAGCCTCTCATCCCAGCTTTAAACCCTCAGGGGTTGGCTTCATGAAAGCGATGGCCTCCGCTGTCCGAATACCCTACCTTGGAATCGGAGGGATTAACGCCTCTAACGCTGCCGAGGTTATTGACGCGGGAGCATCGGGGGTGGCGGTAATAAGCGCCATCCTCGCCTCAGACCGGCCCGGAGAATTGGCAAGAGAGTTGTGGGAGGCAGTTAAGGAGGCGTGGGAGTCTCGCCTGGTCGCCAAGGGAAGACAGACATAGTGATAAACCTTATCGTTAACGGAAAGCCTCAGGATCTGCCTGGACCCACGGGCCTGGTGGAGTTTTTAGAGAGCCTAGAAATCAAGACTCAGTTTGTCGCCGTGGGCTATAACGGCGAGGTCGTAGATAAGAAGGACTTTGGCCACATCGAGCTCCACGAAGGTGACGTGCTGGAGATAGTGCGTCCCGTAGGTGGTGGCTAAGGAAGAACCTCTATCGGCTGAGTCCCGGCTCCTACCACCTCTCCGATAACCACTGAGCCCTCTACGCCATTAGCCTCTAGCTCCCTCAACAGGGCATCGGCCTTCGTCTCCGGCACGGAGATCAGCAGTCCACCGGAGGTTTGAGCGTCACAAAGGAGCAGCTTCTGCTGCAAGGTGATATCGACGTGCCACTGGACCTCTTGCCCCTCGCCGCTCAGGTTTCGGTGAGTCCCGCCAGGGACGACGCCCTGCTCAATCAAAGGCCACACTCCTGGTATTACCGGCACCCGGGAGAGGTTGATGCGCGCCTGGGTGTGACTGCCCACCATCATTCCCCTCAGATGGCCTATGAGGCCGAAGCCGGTGACATCGGTGGCGGCGTTTACTCCCACCTTGACCATGGCACTGGAGGCATCAGCATTGAGGATGGACATTATCCTCACGGCTTCATCTAGAATCTGAGGCTCGGCTACCCCCTGCTTCCCGGCGGTGGTTATGATTCCCGTACCCAGGGGCTTGGTGAGGATGAGGCTGTCTCCCGCTCGAGCGCCAGCGTTGGTGACCTGCTTGCCAGGGGTAACCAGGCCTACCACGGCCAACCCGTACTTGGGCTCCTTATCGTCGACTGTATGCCCTCCCGCAATGAGGCACCCGGCCTCCTGCGCCTTGGTGTAACCGCCCCTCAGTATCTCGGTCAAAATATCTTTGGGAAGGTCAACGGGAAAGCCCACAATATTCAGGGCAAGGAGGGGCTTGCCTCCCATGGCGTAAACGTCGCTAAAGGAGTTGGCGGCGGCTACGGCTCCAAAGGAGAAGGGGTCATCCACCACGGGAGGGAAGAAGTCCAGCGTGAATATCAGGGCCTGATCCTGACCCAGCTTGTAAACGGCGGCATCATCCCCCGTCTCCAACCCCACCAGAAGGTTGGAGTCCGTAATCTTTGGGAGCTTCTCCAAGACCTGCACCAGGTCTTCGTGGCTAAACTTGGAAGCTCAACCAGCGCAGTTGGCTAGGGATGTGAGGCGAATCTTCTCACCCGGCATTCTGGGCTCCTCTCTGAAAGTGAATCCATTATAGCATCGGGCACCCTGTATTGAGGGGCGCTATCTAACGATGGTACAATTCTGATGGCTAAGGGTATCCCTCAAACCTCGCCACCGTTCTCGAGTAGCTCAGCGGTAGAGTCCCGACGAGTCGGGATTAACCGATTGGTCGCAGGTTGAGCGATGGGTATATGAGCGTTCCCGAGTAGCTCAGCGGTAGAGTCCCGACGGGTCGGGATTAACCGATTGGTCGCAGGTTGCGCAATGGGTATATGAGCGTTCCCGAGTAGCTCAGTGGTAGAGCGACCGGCTGTTAACCGGTTGGCCGTAGGTTCGAATCCTACCTCGGGAGCCAATTTTTTATGGCGTACTACGTTTACATCCTCAAAAATCCCGATGATCGCTTTTACATTGGCCAGACTTCCGATCTAAACAAGAGGTTGGAGCGGCACAATAGCGGCAAGGTGTTTTGGACCAAAGCTAGAGGGCCGTGGGAATTAGCGCACCGGAAAGAGTTTCCTGACCGCTCAGCAGCGATAAGCGAGGAACGGATCCTGAAAAAGCTAAGGAACAGGAAGGCGATCGAGGCCAGAGTAGCTCAGTGGTAGAGTCCCGACAAGTCGGGACCTCGGGAGCCAAATCTTGCCGTTGTGACACGAAAGTCACCTCACAGAACGACCTTGCCTCGA
>JAPULR010000164.1 GCA_027294635.1 Chloroflexota bacterium
GCCGCCGCTACTCACAACAATAGTGTTGTCTTCTACAACAGCCGAGTTGACGTTATAGAGCATAAGGCCGATGGAAGCTCCACCGCCGCCGCCACCCTTACCTCCGGTGCCGCCCCGGCCACCGCCGCCGCCACCACCTCCGCCGCCCCCGTCGAGACCCACCCCGCCGGCTCCACCACCGCCGCCGCCACCACCGGCTCCGTTACCGCCGTTGCTACCCACACCCCCACTAGCTTTTAATGAATCATATAAACCGGCCTGCGATAGCTGGCCGAGGCCTGTGCCTCCTGTGCCGCCGTTACCACCCACACCGCCTGCACCTCCTCCACCATCACCCACCCGGCCTTCGCCTACCCTATCTCCAACGCCGCCACCCACACCACCGCCGGCCTGACCATCTTGGGGTAGTAGGCCGCGCCCTCCGTTGCCACCCTTGCCGCCGTTCGCGGAGGACACTCCGCCTTTTCCACCCGCACCGCCGCGGTATCCGCTGCCGTTGCTGCCGTTAGTAGTGGCCGACGCACCGTCCCCGCCTTTGGCACCAGTGTCTGCTGCACCGCCATTGCCCGCGGTAATGGTGTTACGACGAACTATCACTTGTTCCTGGTTCGCCAGGCTTATAGCATAACTGCTGCCCGCGGATATACCGGTGTCCCCCGAACCGGCGTTCCCGGCGATGATGGTGTTGTCCTCAATGTAGAGGGTAGCAGTGCCGCTTTGTGAGAATACCCCGAATACATCCTCTCCCGGCCCGCTGGCGTTAGCCGCAGTTAACTCGAAACCGGAGAACCAGGCATCGACGTTGACGGTGCCAATCCGCACCGCCTGGCTGTCGCCACTTACTCTTGTGCGATTGGTTTCCACATTGCGCACCCACTGCGGGCCGTAGCCGCCGTACAGGCTAATCGTGGTAGGAGGGGTGAGGGTTTGAGTCTCTTCATAAGCCGCGCCATCAGACCGGCTCATCACGTAAATATCCTGGTCCGGGCCAGTCACTCTATTGATAGCTCCGGATATGCTGGCGTAGGGATTGTCCCGGCTGCCGTTGCCAGTGTCGTCGCTGCCGTTATCCCCGTCAACGAAGATGGATTCCCCGGTGTGCTCCAGCACGTTTATCTGAACAGCGTCAGGCAGACCATCACCGTGGCCATCGTTGACCCTCAGTTCAAGGATAACGGTGCTTACCTGATCAGGCGCAGTGAAAAGGGGTGTTACGCCACGCAGGAATCCCACTCCTCCCGTGACATCCGACCCATAGGTCTGTACCCACGTGTAGCTGAGGAGATCGGCGTCTGGGTCGGAGCTTGCGCTTCCGTTCAGGGTCACCACACCTCCACGTTCAACATCACGAGATCCTGACCGGCAACCGCTTTGGCGTTGGCTGGTGGGACCGGAGTGGGCGTGAAGGTGGGCGTTGCCTCTCGGGTGGCAGTCCTTGTGTTAGTAGGAGTAAGTCTGGACCGTGGGGTAGAAGTCGGCGTGAAGGTGGGTGTCGGCTCTCGGGTGGAGGTCGGCGTAGCAAGCCGCGAATCTTGGCCTTCACCATCCGTTCCCTCACATCCGACCAGGAAGGCAGTAGCTACAATAATGATCATCGCTAGTCCATGTAATCTCGCGTACTGCAACGAACCTCCCATTCTTTAGTGGTATCGTGAGCCGCCTACTGTAATGCCCTTCAAGCAATGGAGATACCAGAGTAAGGGCGTTCTTCCAGGCTACCAACAGGAACTAATAGCTCTTTACGGGTTACCATCCAGTCTAGAAGACCGCCAAGTGGAGAAAGGCATTGGTTACAAATCTCAGTAGCTAGAGTGCTAATGACCTCCAGTGCTATACCTTGAAGATATCTGAGAGCTTTCGGGAGCATCAATACAAGGCTAATCGCGGACTAGGTCCCTGCGCAGGTCGGCTGCGGCCTCTTTGATGGTGCGTCGGCGTACGGCCATCTCTTGTGGCCGCTGCCCAGGGAGACGAGGGTTGGGCACCGTCTTGACGCACACAAGCACAGGTCCGGTTTTGTTTAGTATTCCTTCCACCTGGTTTGCGAAGTCCTCCAGGTCATCGAACTCATAGGCCAGGGGGTAGCCAGCATCCTTAGCCAGACCGGTAAAGGAGATAACATCCTGGCCAGGGATAGGCTGTCCTCCGGTGGTGGCGTACATACCGTTCTCCAGGACAAAGTGATACAGGTTCCGCGGCTGCTTGTTGCCTATGGTGGCCAAGGTGCCAAGATTCATTAATAGGCTTCCATCGCCATCGAAGACAATGACCTTGGTATCAGGCTGAGCGAGGCACAGTCCGAGGGCGAAAGAGGATCCCTTGCCCATGACCGTAGGGGAAATATCCCTGCTCTGATTGGTGCTTATCTTAGGCCAGGCTACCCCCGCTCGCTCTACTGGGACGATGACGGCGTCTCCCCGGTACTTCTGCACTACCTCCATCATGTCGACCTGGTCGATCATTCGGCTCTCCTTATCCAACCACTTTGTATAGAGCTGGGGTCTACGTTGATTGAGGACTCTTTCAGACAAACGTGAGTGTATTAGCGACTTGACCCACAGTCAACCGTCCCGCCGCCAACATGGAACGGCAAGAACCTCCCTGAGGGAGAAAAGGTTAGTTTGGGGTTGGGAGAGCGCCATGTGAGGCACTCGTTTGCGGGCCTGTTGCTCCTATCGCCTGAGCAGAGGTACAGCCGCTGGATGAGCCAGCATTTATCGTTTTCTATGCTTAGGTGTCCGCGTTATGAAAAGGCCAAATACGGCAGAACCTATCACTAGGGAGACGAGACTGGCCAGTTGTAGAAAGGTTTCCATGAAGTTGCGAGGGTGCAACGGAAATTTGGGGCTCTGTAACATTGGATAGTACATGACTGAACCATCCAAGCCAGCACTGAAAGTACCAGATTCCCTGGTCAATTGCCGTACTTGGACGGATATTTAAGAGACTCGACGTAGCATGAACGGCTGTAAGGATGGATTGTGGAGGCTTTTAGTCCAGAGCTGCGTTCCTTCAGCGGCTCTTATTATGGAGGCCACTTGGTGCCGCCGACCATCGGCCGCCCCCCAGGTGGTAAAGCCAGACCATCGGCAACCAGTTGGCCAAACTCCCGGAGGATCACCTCCCCCCACTCTCGCGCGTGGGCTACGCGGAAGGCGGTGCGCTTGCCCCGGCTCGCTGTCCCAGTGGTTGGGCTGTTGTCTCCGTCCAACTCTTGGGCAACCACGTCGTCCATGGCGTCAATGGCCGGAACCAGCTCGCTGGCCGTCTCGATGAACCGGGCCACCTCCCCCATTGAGGAATCTAGCACCACGAACACGGGAACGGTGCCAGCCCGATTCTCCGGTAGGAAGGTGTTGGTCAACTCCAGCTCCTGATCACGATTAAAGACCTGAACCGACAGCCGGTCCGTGCCTTCGGCCAAGCGGAGAAGGGCTGGAGTGGTGCTCAGAGCGTCGCCACACCAATCAGCGGTAAACACCGCCATTCTGAGGGGCTCAGTCAGGCCGTTGAAAAAGGCCTGGACTTGCGACGGTACCTCTATTGCCCGGTAAATATCCAGGAACGGGTCCTTGTTGACCTTGATCTGATCGATATATTCTCTTGAGGTCATCCCCAGGTTAAACTTCTTCTCGGTCAACGCCACGCTAACCTGCCTCTTTTGCCTCAGTCGTGTCCGGTGTAAAGGACTTTGGCAGGTCTGGTTCCGTCCTCAAACCAGTCCTTATTCCCCAATTACCTCTTCCATAAGACGCAGGACGTTCTCGCCCAGCACTTTCTTTATTTCCTCATCGGAGTACCCACGCCTCACCAGTTCCTCAGTGATCCAGGGGTACCTGGTGCAGTCTTCCATGCCCCGGGGTATGGAGGAGAAATTGAGGTCTGCACCAAGGCCCACGTGGTCGACCCCCGCCACCTGTATGATGTGCTCAATGTGATCCACAATCTCCGTGTAGTTGGGCAGAATGATCTCGCTCTTTGCTATCTCCTCATAGCGGGTTCCCAGGTCTTTTACAGCCGTGTCTAGAGCGGCACTGCCGGGAGAGAAACGTTCCTCCAACTCCTTAAGCTCCTGTTGTTTGCGTTGGTTCAATGCGTCAAACTGCTGCCGGTAGGATTCTGAGATGTGTGGATTGATAAAACAGACGCAAACGACGCCACCGTTGCGCGCCATGGCCCTGAGCTGGTCATCGTTCATGTTTCTCGGATGCTGGCTAATTGACCAGCAGGACGAGTGGGAAGCAATGATGGGACTTGAGGTCGCTTCTATAGCGTCCCAAAAGGTCTTTATCGATGCATGGGAGACGTCGACCATCATGCCAAGGCGGTTCATCTCTCTGACCACCTCTCGCCCGAAGTCGGTGAGGCCGTTGTGCCTAGCCTCGTCCAGTATTCCGTCGGCCCAGTTGTTGGTGTTGTGCCAAGTCAGGGTCATATAGCGGACTCCCAGCTCGTGAAACTGGCGCAGCACAGCCAGGTCGTCTTCGATGGCGTGGCCGCCCTCGACACACAGTATGGCCGAGCGCTTGCCCTCCGCCGACAGCCGCCGTACGTCGGAGGCGGTGCGGGCCAGCCCTATCTCCAGGGGATTTTGAGCGCAGAGCTGCTTGACCGCATCGGCCATGTCCAATACCCGCTGTATGGACTTGCGCTCTGCTATGTATTTGGGGTCGACGAAGCAGGCGAAGAACTGGGCCGTGAGGTTGCCCCGGCGCATTCGGGGCAGGTCCATAAATCCCTGACCGGTCTCTCGGCCCAAATCCTCGCCCCTATCTACGGCGCGGTCTATGCTGTCCGAGTGGGTATCCACAATGATTGACGAATAGTGAAGTTTGGACGCTCTCTCGCTTACCATATCTCACCTTGGTGATAGGCTGGAATATTTGCCCCTTGGTTTTCAGGTGTTACGTGACGGCGATTATGGCGTCAACGCTGGATTGCAGTCAAATCAACGTATCAACCGGCCTTGGGGGCCTTAGTTAATCCTGGTAAGGGGATCTGCGGTCGGACTCACCTTAACGTCGCTTCCGCGGCTTTGACTACTGTGCCGGGACCAGTTTGTAAATACCGTCGTCGCGGGAGAGCACGTATAGGTTGCCCGACAAGTCCCGTCCAAAGGATGTAATCGATAGGTCCGAGTTAACCAGTAGCCTGTGCTCGGTGATCGATGCGCCATCGTGTCTAAGGCCCCAAATCCTTCCCGAGCAGAAATCCCCGTATACGTAAGCGCCCAGCAGCGACGGCACGTTAGAGCCGCGGTAGACATATCCTCCGGTGACAGAGCAGCCGTCGGAGTGGCAGTACTCTACTACGGGAAGTGCTAGGCCAACGGTATTACAGCGCACGCTGGGAGAGAAGCAGTGGGCTCCTTCCATGACGTTCCAGCCATAGTTTAATCCCTTCTCCACCTTATCAATCTCTTCCCAACGGTTTTGCCCCACATCGCCCGACCATAGAATCCCCGTTTCCTTATCGAAAGAAAAACGCCAGGGGTTACGCAGCCCGTAGGCCCATATCTCGCCCCGTGCGCCTGCAACACCTATGAAGGGGTGATCCGGCGGGACGCAGCAGTTCTTACTACCACACCCATCCTTCACGTCAATGCGGAGGATGGCGCCAAGAAGGCTGCCAATGTCTTGCCCGTTGCCCTGAGGATCGCCGCCGCTGCCGCCATCGCCCAGGCCAACGTAGAGATGGCCGTCAGGCCCGAAGGCGATCTGGCCACCGTTGTAGTTGCCGTAGGGCTGCGATATCTCCATGATGACCAGCTCGCTGACCGGGTCCGCAACGTTGGGGTCATTGGGACTGATGGAGAAGCGAGACAGGACCGAGCGCCTGGGGCCGGCAGCGGAGTAGTAAAGGTAGAAATGGCCGTTGTCTCTATAATCAGGATCAAAGGCTAAACCCAGCAACCCTTCTTCATTGTGGCCCGTGCTAACCAGGTCCCTTATGTCTAGGAACACGTCGCTATTCGAGGCATCCTGATCGTTGGAGAAGACACGCACGATGCCCGCTTGCTCCGTTATGAAGATACGATCGCGTCCGTCGTCAGGCTGGACCAGGTTGGTCAGCCGCTGGAACGTGAGGTTGGGAAAGGCCCGCTGAACCTGCATAGCCTGTAAGGGTTGAGGGATCGTGGGAGACGGGAGCGTTGCTGTAGGTGTTGGGCTGGGTGTCGCCGTTGCCGTGGTGGGCATAGGCATGGGGGTAGGCGGCGGAATAGCCGTGGGCGTTGGTGCTACCGTAGTGGCTGGCAAGATGGTTAGTGTAGGACCTGGAGTTGGGGTTGATTCAAGAGGGCTGGTTGGCGTAGGTGAAGGCGTTTTCGTACCGGGCAGAAAGGTGTACTGAAGGGGCGACGTCTTAGCCGTTGGCGAACGGGATGAGGTAGGCGTTGACTCGATAGGCAGAGCTGGCGTGAAGGTCGGAGTGGCGGTGGACCCACCGCAGCTAAACAGCAGCAAGACGCCTAAGGAGAGGATGAGTGGCCAACCAGATATCATTTGCATGGAATACGCCCAGTGTACCGATGCCCCCATGAGGAAATCCATGATTCAAAGTTTAGCCAAAAGAAAAATCAAGCCCCTTCGGCGGTGAGCTCCTTTCTACCAAACTTTGACGTCTCCAAAAGCGCCTGTCGAAATACGAACACTGCCTAGCCTCTTTTGACAGTTGACCGCCAACTGTGATATGATCCGGGCGTAAGTGCGGAAGACGGTGCCAGACAAACAGCATAGGAACGATTGCGGGGTGCGCGCCCTTGGGTGTAGCACCCTTTCTGTATACCGGACATTCCCGCTAGTCCACTTTATCGGAGGCCCTTCCCATTCTTGGTCCAGTAAGTCGCAAACTCACCGCCCTATTTCGTAAAGGTAACCCAGAACCCCCAACCCCGGTCCCGCCACCGTCTCCCCGGAACTCGGCGGTCATTGAAGCCCCGGAAAAGCCCCCTTCACGGCCCGGCGTTTCCCCGTCAACGACCCCTTCTCTTAATGGTGCTGCGTCCATTGGCCCACCGCGGAAGAGGCGTAGGCGCCGCAAGCGCGCCAGGACTTCCGCCTCGACTCCTTCAACCAATGGCGTCGAGCAATCACCTATACGGTCGGATGCAGGACACTTTGGCAAGATACCGGTATCGGGACCGCTAGCCCAGGCCCTGGAGTCCATGGGATACAGTGAGCCAACGCCTATACAGGAAGAGGTGATTCCTCTGGTTCAGGCTGGCCGGGATTTGGTAGGCCAGGCTCAGACGGGCACAGGTAAAACGGCGTCCTTTGGCATTCCGTTGGTGGAGATGCTGAATCCCAAATCCAAGGATCTCCAGGCGCTGATACTGGTGCCCACCCGAGAGCTGGCGATGCAGGTAAGAGAGGAAATCTCACGCCTGGGCCGTTTCTGCGGTATACAAAGTGTGGCTGTCTACGGTGGCCAGGCCATGAGCCGACAGTTGACGGCATTCCAGCGGGGTGTACATATTATTGTAGCCACACCGGGGCGTCTTATGGACCACATGGAGCGCGGTACGTTACGATTGGACCGCCTGAGAGTCGTGGTGCTGGACGAGGCAGATCAGATGCTGGACATCGGCTTCGCGCCCGACATCGAGTATATCCTCAGACATACACCTCGTTCCCGCCAGACGCTGCTGTTTTCCGCCACCATGCCTGGCCCCATCAGGAGGCTAGCCAACCGCTATCTCCAGGGTCCATCCTGGATCCGAGTGGGTGGGGATGCCGAGCCAGTGGAGCAGGTCAACCAGATATACTACGAGGTATCGGAAAGGGAGCGTCCGGCCTTGCTGGAGAAGTTGTTAGAGGACCCCGGCCATATAACCCAAGCCCTGATATTCCGGAGAACCAAGGTGGGCGTGGACCGCCTGGAATCCCATCTGCGGCGCCGTGGATACGACGCTCAGGCCATCCACGGCGATATGACCCAGGCACAACGGAACGCCGTGATGGGCCGCTTCCGGACGAAGGACCTGCGTATACTCGTAGCAACCAACGTGGCGGCCCGGGGGTTGGATATCCCCGCGGTGTCCCACGTAATCAACTACGATATGCCCGACAACCTGGAGGAGTACGTCCATCGTATTGGCCGCACCGCACGCATGGGGCGGCCGGGCGTCGCAATAATTTTTGTATCCGAATGGGATTTCCCCACCTTGGATGTCATCCAAGCTCACGTGGGGGAAGACCTAAAGCAGGAGCAACTGGTCCCAGTCCACAGTTAGCTTCAAAGCCACCTCTCCTGGGCCCCATATCACTCCAGTACTACTCTAGTACGTCCTGCGCGTAAGTGGTTGGAGAAACCTCCACCGGTACAGGTTCCTCTAGCCTGCGGCCACGGCGGAGCACCAGGGCCTGAACTCCTGTGGCGGCTAAGAGCGCCAAGCCTACGGCAAGAAAGAGCAGTCCCTGGAATTTTATCCCCGATACAAAGTCGTCGCTGGCGTTAAGGGTTACCTCGGTCACCTTAGCCAATACGACCTTATTTACACCGTCGCTATCAGCAAGCGCCTCGTTAATTCCCTCGCGCAGCATGGAACCAGGGACCGCCTCGTAGACGGGTCCAGCGGCTACGTAGATTACTAGCCCTGCTATCCCCAGGAAGACGGCGGCCCACGTTAGCTTACCGCTAAGAGTCCTGCCGCCCAAAAAGCCAGCCAACCCCAGCAAGGCGATCAGGAACACCCAGCCAAGGAAGCTGAAGTCCCTAACTAACCCCAAGCCTCTCCTGGCTACGTCAAACCTGGCGAAATCAAAGCTCTCAGTGTCCTCTTGCAGCTTCCGCTCCAGGTCGTTGCTGCTAAAACTCAAACCGTTGGCCATCCATCCCCTAACCCTATCCAGGTTCCTCACCTTCTCGCTGTTTTCTATGTACAGGAGCCTTGTAGCGTCACCCAGGGTGTTCCAGGCGTCGTCGTCGCCAGTGAAGTCCGACTTCGCCAGGTCCTCACGCAAGTCGCTGCTGGTGTAAATATATCCGCTGGTCAGCCACTCTCTGACCTGGACAATACTTTCCCATCGCTCTGAACCAACATGCTCTCGGAGGTCCTCCTCGGTAAACTGCCAACTATCGGGAAGGCGTTCATCTATGAAGGCCTCGGCATGGGAGTTAATGACCACACCGGCCTGTTGTTGAATCTGTTCAATGGTTAGGAAGGGTATGCGACATTCCAATCCCGTCGCTGCCAAACTCCCAACGTTCATCTGAGCTAACTGCTGAGCGGTACACAGGGGCAGGGACGCGTAAGTCTCCGCCAGTTTACGGTCCGCAAGCTCCCCCACCACCCTTACGGCTTCGGTCTTCCTATCTTCAAATGGAACGGTTAGGTTAAACGACTCATCCTGGTTGGTCAGGAACGCTACGATCTGGTCTACCGTGTCGTCTATCCTCTGGTCGACCCACTGGCGGGGCAGGACCTCTCTAACCGAATCCTGCACCTCCTGGCTGGTTAGGGTGATGCCAAAAGGCAGCGCCATTCCAAGGCCCACCACCTCTTCGATCTGAGGATCGATCATCTCATCAAATAGGAACTGCCTGGTGTCCGCCTCTTTAAGGATCTCCTTTAGCACCCTTTGCGCTGGGACTACCCTGCTGGCCACGTCGATCACAACGGCGAACTCTTCTCGTTGACCGGTGAAGTAGGGCACCACCTCGTCCGCGGCGCCGACGATCTCCCCCCTAAGCCATTCACGCTCCACTATCTGCTCAAGGGCCGATTCCACTTCCGTTTCGGTGAGAGCTATGCCAAGGGGCAGGTCATTAAGGTTTCCTACAGATTCGATGGCCTCCCGAAGCAGAACCTCGTCGTAGACGACGTCCAAGGTCACTCCATCGGTAACCGTCTGTTTAAGAGCATCCCTGGCGGCCTCCACACGGTCCGAAAGAGGGATAGTTATCTCAAAGGAGTCCTCATCTCCGGTGAGGTAAGAGAGGGTCTCATCTATGGTCAGCTCAGACTGCTGTTGCAGCCATGCCGGTGGAAAAATCTCCCTGGCAGCGAGGGTTATGTCATCTTTCAGGAGGGTCAGGTCTACGGGGGTGTCGCTGGCATTCTCGCCGATCTCGTCAAGGGCCGCAGGAAGGACCTCGTCGTGAAGGTAGTTGTAGACGTCACCGTCTCTTAGCTGGCTTTTTACAAACTCCGGCTCCAAAAGGGTATTGTTGACCCTGAAAGCCAGGGCAAAAATCAGCGCAAGGCACACAAATAGCGCACCTAGCACGACAGCGCTGAGTCTTCTTGGCCAGATCATCGCCCTTGAGTACTAGCATAGGCACACAGTCACCCTTGGGTAATGCACATTAGGGCTATTTGCGCCAGTACTATCGGGCTATTATGCTCCCGGCGATTACCAACTCACTGCCCGTCATGTAGGACGACTCGTCGAAGTCTCGACACGCCTCTACTTGACGCTCAGTAGGTCGTATGCCAGGGCCAGCATGATCTTGGTGCCGCTCATTAAACTCTTGATGCCGATGGACTCGTCGGTGCCGTGCATACGGGCTAAAATAGGGTCGTCGTCGGGGTGGGAGCCGTTGAATCCGTAGGTGGTAGTTCCCAGAGGACGCAGGAAGCGGGAGTCGGTGAAGCCCGTAGAGATGGACGGAATCCAGTTGAGGTCATCTCGTTCCAGACTACGACGAGTAGCCTCCTTGATTCGCTGTGCAAAGTCGGTCTCATAGCCGGAGCTGTTGGGCACCGCCATGTAGTAAATGTCCATATCCACTCCTTCCATACCCTGTAAAATCTCCTCCAGCTCCCGCCGAGCGTAGGCATCGTCCTGATGAGGAAGGGTCCTAACGTCGCAGGTGATGTGGCACACCTCCGGTACGCTGTTGGACTTTATCCCTCCAGACATCATAGTAGGCGTAATAGTCATGCGGGACAGGGCCCGGAGGGTGGAACTGAGCTGGGGATTTCGATGACGCACGTCCTCGATAATCTGATCAACGTTCTCCGGGGTTGCCACATCCTCAATGGCCAGGGTGGAGAGGTAATTAAAGATGGGCGAAGTGGTGTCCCGCTCCGCCTGGTAGCTCTCGACACGTTTGAGTACCTCGGCAACCTTGTAGCTGGCATTGTCCCCCAGCCAGGGGGTGGAGGCGTGGGCGCTGGAGCCCCTGACGGTAAGCTTTACCTCCAGGCGCCCCTTTTCACCCACCCCCAGCAGATAGGTGGTGGTGCCGGCTATATTGATGTGGGTACCGCCGCCCTCGTTGACGGCGTAGGGCGCCTTAATCTTTTCCGGGTGGTGCTCCGCCAGCCAACCGAAGCCGTATCTACCGCCGCTCTCCTCATCGGCCCCAGAGGCCAGCACCAGGTTGTCGGAAAGGTCAATGCCGTTGCGTTTCAGCAGACGCATAGCCATCATCTGGCAGGCCAGAAGGCCCTTACAGTCATAGGTGCCCCGGCCATAGATACGGCCCCCCTCAATCTCCGCGCCAAAGGGTGCGTAGTTCCACTTGGACTCGTCCTCGACCGGAACCACGTCCAGGTGGGACATGAGAAGAAGCTTGTTTTGGCCTGAGGCTCCCGGCAGGTTGGCGATGAGGTTTCCCCGCCCTGGGGCTGACTCTATGACCTCCGCCTCGATGCCATCCTGGGCCAGCCACTGGCTAGCATAGTCGGCGGCTTCCGTCTCGTTGCCCGTAGGCATCACTCCGGTATTGACCGAAGGTATTCGCACCAGGTCGCGGTGAAGGCTAATAAGGTCATCAAACGTCTCATCAACTTGAGCCAGGAGTTCATTCAGGTCAGGCATAAGAAGGCCTCCTTACAGGCTGGGCTCAGTATCCTCCACGCACCTTTAGTTGTCTATAGGATAGGTTATGTACGAAAGTGCCTGAATCTCATGGACATCCGGGGCCTTCTGCTTATGGTCGTAATCACCGGCGCCATGATGAGCCACAAGGCTATGGTCACCACCATCGCCTTGACATAGCTGATGGTTTGCAGGCCAACATCGGGGCCAACAATTCCCCAGAAAATCATTGTGATCCATGCGCTGAAGAAAAACCCCAAGCCGGCCCCAGGTATCATCAATATACCCCGCATTTTCGTACCTCCAAAGCTAAGTAGTTGTCCCTAGTTAAAGGCTGTATGCCACGCCCTTAAAATTCCGAAGGCAGGGTCTCACCTGAACTGAAACTCTGCCATTGCCCATTCCAGTAGCCTGTGACCTTGCCCACTCCTACAACCTTCCAGTCGCCAGGAGATCCCACACAGCAGGTTCGCGCGTCTATGCCCAGCACCTTAATTCCTCGCGGGGCACTCTCCTCCAGGGTTTCGGCCACCGAAGCAGGGTCACTACGTTCGTGATGCGGCAGCACCGCAAGGCCTTCAGTCAAGCCCAACCCATCTACCCACAGACCTTCCCGGGGTCGCCGCATAGACGAACCCATAACCATAGCCCCGGCGCTGGACCCCACCAATATCCCACCTTCGCCGCTCCATTCCTGGAGGCGTTGGAGTAGAAGGGAACCTTTTAGGGTGTTGAGGAGATGGTGAGGATCGCCGCCGGTAAAATATACGTGGGGAGCCTGGCTGATTTTGCCGACCAATTCCTCGTCGTTGGCGTCACGACCATCGAGAACCAA
>JAPULR010000165.1 GCA_027294635.1 Chloroflexota bacterium
GCCAAGAGATCATTGATGCGGTGTCTCTGTGCCTTAGCCTGCGTTGGCCCCAGGCCGAGCTCCTCAGCGCTGGTGAGGGGCAGAAGGGTCTGGAGATGGTAGAAAAGCACCAGCCTGACTTGGTGATCCGGGACATCGGCCTCCCGGACACGAGCGGCCTTGAGGTCCTCCGTTCCCTACGCGGATTCTCCGACGTGCCTGTGGTCATGCTTACAGCCCGCGGCCAGGACGTGGAGATTGCTCGCTTCCTGGAGGAGGGCGCCGACGATTACGTGGTGAAGCCCTTTAGCCACATAGAGTTCATGGGCCGCATTCAGGCAATATTCCGCCGAGCCCAGGGCCGCATGCATACATCCTCCCCGACACTACAGGCGGCTGACCTGCTTATGGACTTTGGCGCAGCCGAGGTATACAAGAAAGACGAACCCATCTCCTTGACTCGTACCGAGCTGACTCTGCTACAGCACCTGGTAAGGAATGCTACCCGTGTGGTTACCTATGAGTCCCTTGCTTCCAACGTACTAGAAATCGGTGATCTTGCTGACGCTGACAACCGGCTGATCAAAGTCCATATACAGCACCTCCGCTCCAAGCTGGGGGACTCCGCGGAAAACCCCAAGTATGTCGCAAACGTCTATGGAATAGGCTATAAGTTCCTGCCCCAGGTCACTACCGGCATGACCGGCATTATCAAGAAAGCTGAGCGCCAAACGGCCGACGCTTAAGCCTAACTCCCTCCTTTAAGCTCGCGTACTGGCCCCGCTCTTCTCCCATCCTGACCGAAACCTTTACCAAAAATTTACACTCTTTACTCCTATAACGTATTCCCCTGCACTACCCTTGAAGGGTGAAGTCACTGTTCAAGGTGCGAATCCACGGGTACAGTGTCAACCCGTCTTCAAGTCTTGGCGCAACGGGTATAACCACAAATGGAGGGGTTACGTGAAGGTGTCGTATTCAGGGATGAAGACATGTTCCGGCTACCTGTCTTCCAAGAGCCCTTAGGACTCTTCTCACAGCCCTGAAAATAACTTCACCAAAGAGCGCTTATGAAAACTAAGAAACTTGTTCGAGTGATGATCGTAGAAGACCAACCAACTTTTCAGGAGTTAGCGGAGCTTGTGCTATCCCTGGATCCTCAGTTCGAGATTGTGCACATCGCGGGAACAGGCGAAGAGGCGCTAGAGGTGCTTGAGGAGGCCAACCCCGACCTGATTCTACTGGACTTTCGTCTACCTGGAATTGATGGGTTGGAAACGGCGAAACGCATTAAGGAGCATCACCCCAACATCACCATTGGCATGGTCACTGCTCATACGGAGGAAGTTTTGGCCCGGATGGCCAAGGAGGCCCAGGTAAAAGAGGTAATCCCTAAGGCCAGCTTTAACCTTGAGAGGGTTCAGAGACTGGTAAATGGCACCTCTTAATATGGTTCCATCGGCTCACATACTAGTACCTAGGTAGGATAGCCAATAGGACTGGTGTCCGATGGCACTTCCGGTTTCGACGGCCATAATGAGGTTAAGTGAGTAGGACTATGGTACAGGAACACCAAGAGCTGACCAAACAGAACTGGGGGTTTATTTCGCCGGAGGAGCAAGCCCAGATCGCCCGGACCCGAGTACTGTTGGTTGGATGCGGCCTGGGCAGCAACATCGCGGTCCTGGCGGCACGAACGGGATTCTGCCGGTTCACTATAGCCGATGGGGATGCTGTAGAAACCAGCAACCTCAATCGACAGGCCTTTCGGATGGAACACGTAGGCCAGAACAAGGCCCATGCTACCACCTCTTTAATAAAAGAGATAAACCCGCAAGCACATGTCCAGGCTGTGCCAGCCTTTATTGAAGCAAGGGATGCTGATCCCCTCGTTCAACAAAGTGATCTTGTTGTGAATATGGTAGACCCGGGGCCAACCCTTCATGCTCTTCTTAACGCCGCTACGATGCAAGATAAGATCACCCTTTCCCCAATGAACATTGCATATGGCGGTATGGTTCTGGCCTTTGGACCTCAGTCACCCTCGCTTGAAGAGTTGATGGGTCCAGGGCCGGACAACGGGCTATTCTTGCGAATTATTCAGAAACTTATGCCGTCTCTACCCAGCTACCTGTGGAAATTTGCCCCGGTAGCGCAACGCATCCAACTGGAGGGAGTTCCTCCTCCTCAGCTTGGATTGGCTGCCTCGATCACGGCTTCGCTGGTGGTCGAGAGCATGGTAAAAATAGCTACAGGCTCCCAACCTCCCCTGGTCCCAAACGTCATTACCTTAGACAGCCGAAACCCGGCCCTCCTTACCTGGCCTATTGCAAACAACGGGACGTAGAGCTGTAGGCGTTTCATGAGCAATATTCCCCATCCCAAACAGGACTTTGGAGTATCGTAGGCGGCGAACTATCGAGTTACGCTCCTTTACGGAGGTAGACAATGGAACTTTTTAACGCCGATGAAAAACGCTTATGGAGAGAGTACTGCGCCATTGTTCAATTGCCCATGAACCAGTTCCTAGACATTCAAAACGCACTTCTCTCAGAACAGCTGGACCTGGTAGCCAAAAACCGCTGGTACGACCCATTTGTTGGCGGTGGCCTCCCCAAAAATATTGAGGAGTTTCGTCGAACGGTCCCACTCCATGTATGGAAGGATTACGAACCACATCTGCAGTCCGAAAGTTTGAACGGCTATGCTGGTGACCCGCACTGCTGGGTCCATACTTCGTGGACTCACGGTTCTTTCAAAAAGGTGCCTTGGGCGCGACGTTTCTATGACGCTCAGTGCCGGCATGCTATTGCCGCAATGATGATGTCTGTAGCCCGCTACGAGGGAGATGTTCGCCTCAACAAAAACTTCCGGGTTTTGCCGATCCTCCCCGACGCTCCCTTCGCCTCGGCGTGGCTGGAGTCCGGAATTCTCCAGCGGGAGATAGTAACCTCCAATTTGGATACACAAAAAGATGATTCAGACCTCACTATGTCCCAACGTATTCAAGCAGGTATCTGGCGCAGCATGGAACCAGGGGTGGACTGCATCATTGGAATGGCCAGCACTCTTCTCTTGGCGCGCCGAGAGTTTGAGCGAATGATAGCCAAGACCAGTTTTCGCCAACTTCGTTCACAGGTCGGATCCCGTGCCGCCTTCAAGTGGGCGCTGGGCATTATACGTCGGACAATAACTGGGCAACCCTGGGAACCCAAATCCCTCCTTGCCCCCAAGTCCATCATTACCTGGGGAGCGGATACAAGCATTCTGACCCCCACTTTGGAGGCTCAGTGGGGCGCGCCCGTGTTCCAGCTGTACGCCTCCAGCGAGGGTGGCATCATGGCCATGCAAGACTGGCGTCGCAAGGGCTTAGTGCCCCTTCCCACAAGCGTCTTCATGGAGTTTCTTCCGGCCGGCGCATCACCGGACAACGAGGCTACTGTGCTCATAGATGAGTTGCAGGTTGGCCAGCTATATGAGCCGATCCTTACCAGCTTCTACGGCATGCCTTTCCTGCGCCTTCGCCAGGGAGATCTCCTGCGGGTGGAGGGTCATAATGAGCATGGCGTTCCCCTCTTTGAGTTCCACTCACGGGCCGACGACATCATTGATCTGGGCAGTATCGCCCGGATTGACACCGAAACGTTAACTGAAGCCCTCAACCAGGTGGGAATCGATAAAGAAGAATGGGTGGCTCGCAAAGAACTCACAGATGGTCGGCCCACGATGTGCCTCTATATCGACAGGGAGCCTGAACAGGTCAAGGAGATGCGCCACAAGGTACACCGAGCCCTGGGCAAAGTCGACCCTCACTACCGAGAGGCTTCATATACGCTGGGATATCCCCTGATGCGGTTGATTTCAACCAGAGCAGGCGCCGAAGGACTGCCGAAAGGATCGGATTCTAAGCAGGTAGCCGAGGCTGTCGCACTGGACTAGAAGTGGACACTAGCTTCATCGGTATAGCAAGCAACTTATGACAGTTCACGAAGTTGCCCCTCTAATTCAAGCCTCCCTGGCTACCGGCGTATTAATTCTCGTAGCCGCCAAGGGAGGATTTTCCCGTCCTTTCGTCCGCTGGTTCACCCTCTTCATAATAGGCCAGATGCTTTGGGGTTTGGCAGTCTTTGGCCTTCGCGGCTCCAGCGACCTGGACTGGGCCCTCCGATGGGAGCGTCTTACGCCTGCCGCGGTAAGCCTAACCGTAATCTCTTTCTACTACTTTTCTCGGCTCATGGTCCGATCACCACCGCCACGGTGGATGTCTATACTGGCGTCATTGCATCTGGTTGTTAGCATAGCGTCCATACCAACGCCCTTCTTGGTGAAGGGCGTTGAAGTGGTAAGCTACGGGAATACGGTCGTTTGGGGAAATGGGCTCATTCCTTGGACTTTCCCAATCTATCTAATGATGAGCTACTCTCTGGCGACCCTATATAGGGGATACCGCTCAGCCGGCTCCTATACGGAAAAAAACCGTCTTCTCCTATTATTCATAGCGGCCTCAGTTTCTGTAGTTGGCAGCTTCCTAGATGTAGCGCCCGTACTAGGGTTAGACGTGCCGCCCGCTACCTCATGGGCCAATTCGCTGTTTTTCGTCCTCGCTGGCGTGGCCATCCTTCGCTATCAACTGTTGGATATAAAGGCAACGTTACAGCACCGCGTCTCCTATATATTGAGGAGCAGCACCAATATCGTCCTCCTGGGTATAGGCATATCCCTCTCTTGGTGGGCGGGCCTCCCTGCATGGAGCATCGTTCTTCTGAGCATCTCTATCATCCTGATGGCCGAGCCCATCTGGCGAAAAGTTGATATCTCCCTGCGAGCCCGACTGGAGAAGGACCTTCGAGGAGAAATCCAGACCCTTCTGACCCTGGGAACGGGCCATACGGGGGCTAACACCCTGCAGGTCGCCGACACCGTAGTCAAGCTGCTCCAACGAGTCATCCATCCAACTCATAGTACCTTGCTTCTATTGGAAGACGGCGAAGCTCGGCCCCTTGTTTCCCAAGGGTATCCAATTGTGCCCGAGGTTCCGCTGACTGAGACACATCCTTTGATTCACTACTTGAAAAATCAGCAGATACCCGTGTTTCACAGCGACCTAATGGTTGAACCCTATTTTCAGACAATGACCACTCAAAATCTGGAAGCCATATCGGCCCTGAATGCCACTATTTATGTTCCGCTAACGTCCCGAGAGACTCTTGAAGGCCTATTGGCTGTAGGCCCCAAGACTAGAGGATCAGTTTACTCATGGCAAGAGATCGAATTCTTGCAGGCGTTGGGACAACAGAGTGCCCTTCTGTTGGAAAGCATCCGGCTATCCAAAGCCGATCGCGTCCAAAGAGAGCACATGGAGCACATCAGGGAGATCCAGCGCTCCATGGTTCAAGCACGGGACGAGGAGCGTCGTTCTCTGGCGGCAGAAATCCATGACGAGCCGATCCAGATGCTGGTGGGGTCCCTGGTACGGGTCAACCTGATCCGAGAATGCTTGCTGACACGGCCGGAGATGAGCCAACAGCAGCTAGACCATGTGGTTACCAACCTCCTAAGAGCAGAGAAAAGCCTTCGTCGCATCATGACGGGCGTTTTCCCCTCTCTCCTTTCAGACTTAGGATTGCTGGCGGCCTTGGAAGCTCTGTTCCAGGACCTGGAGAACAGTGGCACAGCTAAAACCAATATTCATCTGAGCGTGAAGGTAAAGGGAATTCCGTCCGATTGGAATCCACCACTAGACGTGAGCCTGGTCATCTACCGCTTCATTCAAGAGGGGCTTCGTAACGCCCTTGGCCACTCACAAGCTTCCGAAGTGAAAGTCACCGCCGAATACCTTGATGAGGCCGCTATTGTTGAGGTGGTGGATAATGGCCAGGGAATCGATACGCAACGCATAGCTAGCCGCCGCAAGGAGGGCCACGTCGGGTTGCTAGGGTTAGAGGAACGGCTGGGGGCCATTGGAGGAACCATGAACTTGAGCAACCGTGCCGAAGGGGGGGCCTCCCTCACCGGTGAGTTCCCCCACCAATCTCCTAGCCCTGACCCTGAGGCTCTGTGGTCCGTTGAATACGATTTCATCCCTCTCCCCCTTCCCGAATCCCAGACTGAAACCTCCGAAAAGACCCCAGTCCATACCCCTTCCTAGTTATCCAACGCTAGCTCCCTTATCTCCCCCGGCAATTAGGTCCATCCCTCATTAGTATAGACATTGCTACTTAAACTGCGCCCATTTGCCGGCAGCCCACAAACACTATCATCACGGCCCAGAATCACTGCTGGCGTGAAAAGCCAATAACAGCTTCATTGCCGGCGGCGGTGGAGCTGGCACCTCCCGCAATTGAGAGTCGGGGCCTCAATGGAGCGAAAGGGCCCCGACTCTGACGGGCGTTGATAGGAATGCTTCTCCCTAGTTTTTGAACGCGTCTTAACTAGTTCTTGTTACTTATTGGCCTGGGGCTTTATCATCAAAAGATACCATGGGACTATCAAAAGGTAGGAGGTGGCCCATGGTGTCTACGATGGCATCTCCCGTGCTACCAGAAGTACAGGCGTCAGACTCCTCGTTAAGCGTACTGCGCATTAACGGAGCCGTTGTAATCCGTCCTCGAAACGCCGGGGTCACCCCGCCCTATGCCGACCCTCTGACAGAGCGTGAGATGGAAGTCCTGTCACTAGTGGCTGAGGGGTATTCTAATAAGCTCATCGCTGCGCGCCTGCATATATGTGAACGAACCGTAAAAAATCACCTAACCTTCATCATGACCAAGCTCAGAGCATCCGACAGGACCCACTCGGTAGTCACCGCCGTCAGACTCGGTTGGTTGGCCATATAAAGGAGACAAGCCGTTGACACGTCTAACTGATGGAGATGTTCAGGTGGCATTGGTAGAGGAGCAGGAGATATTTCGTGGCGGACTGCGCACGGTATTTGAGAGTGCTGGCTTAACCGTCGCCTTAGAGTACAGCTCTGCCAACGCCGCTTTAGAAAACCTGGACGCCTTCCAAGAATTGGACCCACAAACGGTTGTGCTTTGCTCACTATCCTTAGTTGGATGGCAGGAGTTGGTTCGGCAACTCCTGCTTCAATCACCCGATCGCCCCATCCTAAGTATAGTGAATGAGGTCACCGAAGAAGCTGCAGTTGACTCTCTAAGCAACGGTATCCTGGGCTGCATGGACCGAACCCTTGCCCTACAGAGTTGGGTAGAAAGTATCCGGAAAGCACACCAGGGTAACTACTCTTGCGTCCAGACATTGAGTGGATATCCAGGAGTGGCGCGATACACCATGATGCTTTTCTCGCGGCCCCTGGAACCTACTGGGATGCAGCCCCTCGCCCCAAATCTAAGTCACCGTGAAAGGCTGGCCCTGGCCAGCCTCTCAGAGGGGGTGCCCATGGACGAGATAGTAGAGCGTATGGGAGTCTCAGAACAGGACCTCCAAGGGATGCTAGAGTCAACATGTCGGAAATTAGCAGCCCGTCATCGCTTCCCAGGGACCTTGAACCGAATTAGATAACCAAGAAGGGGCCAATAGAATGAAGACCAAACTAATGGACACCAGCATAACGCCGGTGGTTACTCCAGTCTCTGCCCAAGGGGATGATCAATTACCTTACGGGAATGATCCTGAGGAATACCAAGGAGCCGTGAGGTTACGACTGGAAGCAACCGACTCCGTTCAAACGGTAATCTCGTTCGTGAACACACTGCGCCAGAAGCTCCACGTCCGAATACTAGAGTTATCAGGAACTGTCGCAGGGGGAGTAGACGTCCGGTTGGCGCTTCGTAATCCGCTCGAC
>JAPULR010000166.1 GCA_027294635.1 Chloroflexota bacterium
GCGTGTGACGTGCCAGTGCGATCGGCGGCAAAGAGACGGGAAAGGACCAATGAGCTCAGCAGCTGAGGCAAACCGGCCACAGACGACCCCTTGTTGCGTATTCTGCTCTCCGGCCGACACCCCTTGCCCGTCGATGCAAAAGGGGGAGGTGAGTGACTAAATTCAGAAACTATATTCAGGACGCTCCTGAGCGTGCCCAAGAAGCAATGTGGAGGAGGAGAACTGATGGTAACGTCGATTGGGCGTGATGAAGTTCAGATGCTTCTGCGTGATGAGGGGGCACAACTAGTCGAGGTCCTTCCTCGCCGTGAGTATGAAGACGAACATGTCAAAGACGCGATCAACATCTCTCTTAAACGCCTTGATCGAGAGAGCGCCAAACGTCTGGACAAAGGGAGGCCCGTAATCGTGTATTGACACGATTCGGCTTGAGACATGAGCCCAAGAGCCGCGTGGCGGCTCGAAACCCTTGGATTCACCAGAGTTTATGACTATGTTGGGGGCAAGGCGGATTGGTTTGCCGCTGGCCTGCCGATTGAAGGTCGGCTGGCGGATGTGCCCCGCGCAGGGGGTGTAGCTCGACGCGACGACGTGACCTGCAGGCTTACTGATCGACTTGGCGATGTCGCCGCCGAAGCTCGCGCCGTTGGTAAAGAGACGTGTGTTGTGGTCACAGACGGAGGAATTTTGCTGGGACGCGTAAGAGGCGAGGCGCTGGACGGAGACCCCGAAGCGAAGGTAGAAGAGATTATGGAGTCCGGTCCTACGACAGTTCGCACAAACACAACCCTTGATTCAATTGTTGAGCGGCTTCGGTCTCGCAATGTGGACAGTATCCTTGTGACAACCTCGGACGGGAAGCTAGTCGGCACCTTGTATCTGTCAGACGCCGAACGCCGACTGGGTGGAGCTGGAAGCGATGCGGAAGAGGACGAGGCTAGCTGCAACTGCAAGGGTTAAAAAGTCACCAGGGGATTGATACGCTGAACTGATAGGGGGTGAAATCATGCCAAAGTTTCTGCGGGCTGAGAAGCCCTTTCTGGCTTTGCTAAGTGGTCTTCTGCCTCTCCCCTGGTGATGAGTGGTACCAGGCCTGCTCGGGCTTATCGGCGGCGCCGGGTCCGGGCTGGCCTTCGCACCCGCGTTGCGGGTGCTTACTTGGCCCTTCCTGGCCATAACCCTCCTAATGCTGGGCCGAGGCTGGTATCTGGAGCTGTCCCACGGGGGCCGCTGGACTTCAACCTGGCGAAGGCGGGCGGGCCTGGTCCTGCTGGGGTCAACAGTGTTGGCGGTGTCACTGTGGTCTCTCCGCCTCACCGGAGTGATAGGGATGCGGCCTTTTTAGACAACTTTTGGTTTCTAGGTAAAGCTACCCCGCGGACCAAATTGTTGCTGCCTAAAGAGTGAGGGGCTAAGATACGTGGCGAAACGATGTTTTTCACCCGGAGCAGGATTTATTACGGTTGGGTAGTGACCCTGGCCAGCGCCTTCATTGTCTTTGGCGTCTCAGGCAGCCAGTTCTCCTTTGGTGTATTCCTTAAACCCATGTCTGAGGAGTTTGGCTGGAGCAGGGCCACCCTGGCCACGGCCTTCGGCGCTACCTTCATGCTCACCGGACTTCTGCGGCCCGTAGCGGGCTATCTGGCCGATCGATACAGTCCCAAGGCGGTGGCCCTTTCTGGGGTTGCCCTGATGGCGGGAACGCTGCTTCTTTTGTCCCAGATTGAGAATCTTATCCACCTTTATCTCGTCTTTGCTGTAATGAGCATAGGGCTTACCTTGGCGGCAGGCCCCACCCTAACCAAGGTGGTGAGCGCCTGGTTCTATCGGCGGCGAGGCGTCACCCTGGGTTTAGTTAACGGAGGAGGCGCCATCGGCGGTCTAGTTCTGGTGCCCTCCGCCTCTTTGATTCTGGTTCTGGCCAGCTGGCGGGAGGCTTATCAGTTCTTGGGGCTGCTCCTTCTTTTTCTGGTGCTGCCCCTGGGCTTTCTGCTCATCAAAAACCGTCCAGAAGACATGGGCCTCCAACCCCAGGGTAAGCCCGGAAACAGGGAAAGCTCCCACGGAACAATAGTAAGCTACGTAGGCGAGTACGAGGTTAAGGACTCTACTTTTGGCGAGGCGTTTCGGACTCCGTTCTTTTGGAAGCTCACGGCGGGTTACTTCGTCTGAGGGTACACCATGAGCTTCGTGAATGCTCACTTCGTCTCTTACGTTACGGACCTGGGCTATAGCCGAATGCTTGCCGCCGGGAGTTTCAGCCTCATTGGAGCCTCTGCCATTATAGGGGCCCTGATTCTAGGACACCTCTCCGACAAGCACGGCCGCCGGAAATATCTCAGCTTCTCTTATGCTTTAAGGGGCCTGGGATTTGCCGTGGTTCTCCTTTCTATGGGGGTTCCTTTTCTAGATATACCTTCTCTGGGATTGGTGCCTTTGTTGATAGGGATAATCCTGGTGGGCCTCTCTTGGAACGCTGTCATAGCTATAACCGCCGCCTATACCTCCGATAGATTTGGTGTGTCCCACCTGGGGACTATATACGGCGCCATGTTCGCAATGATGCCCCTGGGCGCCGGCCTGGGGGCTGCTCTGGGAGGAGTTCTATTCGAAGCCAGAGGCACCTACGATGTCGCCATATGGTCTAACCTGGTGCTTCTGGGTATCACTACGATCCTAATGCTGACGGTGCGGGAGCAGGGAAGTATGGAACAGCAGTCGAGGGCCCAAGTCGCCTGAGGGAGGCCATAAATACGCTGTTGCGGTGTGCTTTAGCGGCCTCGCTTATTCAAATCGATCCTGGGGCGTCGCAACCTGGATAGCCTGACCGGACGCAGCCTCCTGGTGTATACTGCCCCAGACTTTTGCCTTATAGTCTTTTGGGGATTTTAGAGCGATAGAAAAGGACTTGCATTCTGTGGCCCAATCCGAGGCCGTTAGCAAGGTCCGACCGTGGCTGGTGCTGCTGGCTACATGCCTAAGCGTCTTCCTGGTGACCTTGGATGTCACCATTATCAACCTGGCGCTGCCATCTATACAGCGGGACTTTGCGATTAGCCTGGTTGAAGGGAGCTGGATCCTCAACGCTTATACCTTAGCCTTTGCTGCTTTTGTGATAGTGGGAGGAAAGCTAGGCGACATCTTCGGGCGCAAGCGGTTTCTTCTTCTTGGCACCCTGGTATTCACCACTGGTTCCCTGTTGGGGGCCCTTTCCCCAAACGTACACACCCTGGTGGCCGCCCGGGTAATCCAGGGATTGGGTGGTGCCATGATGATGCCTGGTTCCCTCTCCGTCCTGACGGAGGCCTTCCAAAACAGGAACATGAGCCTGGCCATTGGGTTATGGGGCGGTATTGGGGCCCTGGGCCTGGTAGTTGGTCCCCTGGTAAGTGGCAGCTTTACCTCCCTCTTTACATGGCGTGCCATCTTCTTCCTCAACCTTCCCATCGTTGTTGTGGCCATGACCATAATCTTCCTGACGGTGCGGGAGTCCAGGGACGTAACCATAGACCGGCGCATCGACTACCTGGGGGTAGTTCTCAGCGCTGGGGCTGTACTGCTGCTGGTGCTGGCCATTATGGGGGGGAACATCTACGGCTGGACCTCCGTTCAGACCTTAGGACTTTTTTCTGGGGCGGGCCTCTTGATATTGCTATTTGCCATGGCGGAAATCCACGTGACTTACCCTCTCATCGAGCCCAGCTTTTTTCGTAATCGCGCCTTTGCCGTAGGGACGGCCGTTCGGTTCAGCGCGGGATTTGGCTTCGTGCCCGTGGTGCTGATGAGCACCATCTTCCTTCAGAACTTCCTGCACAAGAGCGCCTTTGAGGCGGGGCTGTTGTTCCTGCCAGCGGGAGCAACCATCGCCGTGGCAACTCTATTCTGGGGCAAGGTTGTGGACTACTATGGGCCGCGGATACCTATGATTATCGGCATGGCGATAACGGGTGTAGCCGCTTTGCTGTGGTTGCGTTTCGACGCCTCCTCCGGCTATACAGCCATATTAGCCAGTCTCCTACTGGCCAGCTTTGGAGGGGCCGCCGCCTTTGTGACCACTACTGTAATAGTAGTGAACTCCCTGGGAGTCAACAAGGCAGGTGTAGCTTCTGGAATCGCGAACATGATGCAGAATGTTTCGGCGGCCCTTGGGGTAGCTTTGGTCTCTGCGGTGTTCCTAAACTCTCTAAGGTCGGAGCTAGCCGAAAAAGCGCCGTTCGCGGACTACCAACGGGTGCAATCCTTCGGCCCCGAGATTGGGAGCGTGGTCCAGGCTGAGGCCTTCGCCAACGCTATGTCCGATGCCGCTCTTGCCGTTGTAATAGTCCTCTTCCTGGGAGCGGCCATCGCCTTCTTCCTTCCAAAGGACTTCAGTATCTCTGGACCAGTAGCACCCCCCCTAAAAGACCCTGACGCCGGGAACGTTCCCCCGAATGTGGTAGATTGAGGTGCGGGCCGTCACGTAAATGGAGCGATCATCGTCGCCGCCAAAAGCAAGGTTGGCTGGCCGCTCGGGGAAGGGGATGGTTCCCAGGTGGTTGCCATCTGGGTCCACCACCCATAGGCCTCCACCGCCGGTGATGTAGAGATTCCCCTTTTGGTCTACCTTCATGCCGTCGGGGCTACCCTCGGCCTCCACGTTCTGGTCCACAAATATGCGCCCATTACTGAGCCAGCCGTCGGCGCGAAGCTGAAAAGCCCAGGTGTTGCGGCGGCGGGAGTCGTCCACGTAAAGGATAGACTCGTCGGGAGAGAAGGCCAACCCGTTGGGCGCTACAAAGTCCGACACCAGCAGGTCTACTGAACCATCGGTGTTAATGCGAAAGACGCCCCTGAAACCAAGCTCCCCCTCATCGGGCTGGATGCCATAGACGGGGTCGGTGAAGTAGATGCTGCCGTTGGAGTGGACGACCAGGTCGTTGGGGCTGTTAAGCCGCTTACCCTCGTACCCGTCGGCCACGGTGCGCATAGCCCCATCGTCAGCCATGCGAGACACCTGGCGCCCACCGTGCTCACAAGCCACCAGGCGCCCCTGGCGGTCGAAGGTGAGGCCGTTGGAGCTGCGGCTGGGCTGGATGTAAGGCTCCACTCCTTTGGAGGGTGACCAGCGATAAATGGTGTCGGCGGGGATGTCGCTGAACAGGAGGTAGCCCTCGGGGTGCCACACCGGACCCTCGGTGAACTCAAACCCCGTGGCGATGCGTTGCGGCTCTTGTTGTGGTACCAGATCTGATAACGATGGGGCCATCTTGCCTCCTTAGCCTCTCATGGCTAGACTAGCTGACGGCGATTTCGCTGATGAGGAACTGAGGGTAGACGTTGGTGTAGTTGGGAAAGTCTCCCTTCAGCTCCTTTCCGTGCTCCTCCATCACTTTTCTGAAGTCTTCCAGCGATGTCAAGGTAATGTAGGCAGCTACCTGGTACGGGGCCGGCTCACCGGAGCCCTCACCCTCAATGCCCCTGTCTATCTCCCATTTGAGAACATGGTCTCCGAAGCGCTTCTTGGCCAGGGGGGTATGGACATTGACGTAGTAGTCCCAGTCGAACCTTGAGCCCTTGAGATTGGGATAGAGTACCGTCAGCCTAATCATTAGACTCCTCCTGAGTTTTCCCGGGTCACGGACTATGTTATTACATCATCGATTAGGAAAAGGATAACCGGGTAGGCCCTTAAAGGAGCTTGAGTTGGACGCTGGCTTGGCCGCTCTTCAAATGTTCGGCCTGATACCCCTGGGCTTTCAAATGGGATGCCAGATCGGGGAAGCCGTTGATGGTATAGACCTGTTTGGGGTTAACCAACTTTACATAATCCACAAGCTCCGAATAGTCGGCGTGGTCGCTGAAGGGGAAGGCCTCGTCAACGCCGAGGCGATAGCGGGCTCCATTGTGAACGGCCCAACCCGACATTGCCACCATCCGCCTGCCCTTAAGGCGCTCCAGCGCTGCCCTGGTGCCTTTCCCTGGGGGGAACAGCAGGACCTCCCCCTCCCGAAAGGTGCCGTCAAAGGAACGGAAGGGCCCAGGAAACTCCACCCCGGCCTCCTGGTAACTCTGGGTTACTACGTAGGCTGATTCCTCCAGGGCCACTTCAAAGCCCTGGGACAGCAGATGGTGCAGCAACTCCTGGGACTTTCCCATGCGGTAGGCCAGGACCACGGGGGTTTCTCCCCGGTTTAACCAGCCGCGCAGGGTCTCAAAGAAGCTGTCCAGCACCTCCTCCTGGGGAGGAAAGCAATACTCGGGCCGGCCAAAGGTTGACTCTATAATCAGCGTGTCGCAGGACACCGACTGTAGAGGCTCGGCAGTGGGGTTGGGCCTTACCTTGAAGTCTCCGGTATAGAGGACGCGCTGGCCGGACACCTTGGAGCGGACCAGCACCTGAGCGGAGCCCAGACAGTGGCCCGCGGGATACAGAGTGAGAGAGTAGTTTGCGGTGTCGTAGGTCTCACCGTACTCTAGTGTGCAGGGGTCTGAACGCTGGAGCAGGGTTTTCAGGAGGACCCGAGTGCCCGATGTGAGGATGGGTCTCTGGTGGCGGGCTACGTGGTCCATGTGAGCGTGGGATATGTAGCCAACCGATCTTTTCCTGCGGGAGTCCAGCCACAGGCCCAGATCCGGCAGATAGGCGCCTCGGTCAAAAATTACGTTCAGTACGGCCCTCGTCTGGCTTGTTAGATACGATTCTACGCGGCCTCCCGATATAACGCATTGTTGTGGCTGCGGGCTGTCGCTATACTGCAGTATATACTCGTTGGGTTCCCTAAATCCCGTGTTTACCGTCGCAAAAGGGGAAAGCCATTCTTCGAGAAGAGACACATCATGAACGTTGGCCTATGCCGAATTTCACTACGTCTTCATGGGACCCGTAGTCTGAAGCAGAAGCGCCAGATAACCCAGTCCATCGTCTCGAGGGTTGGGCGCAAGTTTAACGTAGCCATCGCCGAGATCGACGACAACGACCTGTGGCAACGGCTAACCCTGGGTATCTCCTGCGTAAGCAACCATGCAGCCCACGCTAACGAGGTCATCTCCAAGGTCGTCAACTACATCGATGAGATGAGGGGTGAAGCGGAAGTTATCGACTACGATGTGGAGATGGTTAACGCCTTCTAGGGATCTTTTCACATGGACACCGTCGCATGTCATGCTGAACCCCGATACATCGGGGTGAAGCATCTCAACTCAACCCTTAAATATCTAATCTCAGTTCAATAGAGATGCTTAACTTCGTTCAGCATGACAAAAAAAGTTGAGTACAACTAAAACAGGGTGTTTGTAGCCTGCAGGAAAACCTGCAGGTGGGGTCAGCAAAAGCCTGTGTGACACCAAAGAAACCGGGTTGACCGTAGCTGAGGGTGTTCCTATAATCGCCTTATTCTGGGTGAGCGTGTGAGGAACGGCTTATGACTAAAATTGGGCTGTTAGGCTGTGGAGCCATCGGCTCCGAGATCGCCACAGCGGTGTGCGACAGGAAGGTGGGAAATGCCTCCCTGGTAGCCCTCTTTGACCGGGATGCGGAGATGGCGTCCTCCCTGGCCCGGCGGTTGCCCCTAACCGTCCCCGCTTTCACCAACATCGGCCAGTTCCTTGCCGTCTCGGGTCTAGAGATGGTGGTGGAATGCGCTTCGCCGGGCGCCGTCCGAGCCTACGCCGAGGCGGTGCTATCCAGCGGAAGGGACCTGCTTATGATAAGCTCCGGCGCCCTGACGGATACCGCCCTCTTCCACCGCCTGGCAGCCCTGGCCGAGGGACGTGGCCGCCGTTTAATCATTCCCTCGGGTGCCCTGGGAGGCATAGACGCCATCCGGGCGGCCAGGGGCCGCCTTGAGGAGGTGACCCTTACCACCACCAAGCCTCCCGAGGCCCTTAAGGGAGCTCCCGGTTTCAAAGAGTGGGAGTCCAAGGAGATTATCGAGGCCCAGGTCATTTTTGATGGCTCCGCCCTGGAGGCCATCAAGCTGTTTCCGGCTAATGTCAACGTGGGCGCTACCCTGAGCCTGGCGGGTATTGGTCCGGAGAAAACCAGGGTAAAGGTGGTGGCGGACCCTCGGTCACCGGGCAACGTCCATGAGATCTACGCCCGGGGGGACTTCGGCGTCATGCGGTTCACCCTGGAGAACCGGCCCCACGAACGCAACCCTCGCACCAGTTACCTGGCGGTATTGTCGGTGCTGGAGACCCTGCGGGCGGCCTGCACACCTGGACCGCGGATCGGCACCTA
>JAPULR010000167.1 GCA_027294635.1 Chloroflexota bacterium
CTGGTCTTCGGTGCACTAAGGGGACGGCGCATCATCTGGATTACCCTTCGTCCGCCTGAATACCGGGCCGTCCAGGACCGAGATTCCCTTTTTGGACGCCAGTTTGGCCGCATTCGGGACGTGGTCCAGGGACCCGATGGACACCTCTATTTCGCCACTAGCAACCGGGACGGCCGCGGAACCCCGGGGGAGGGGGATGATTTGATCCTTCGCATAGTTCCTGTCAGAGGCTCTCTGAGCTACCTCCCTCAAAGTCAAGTTGACAGCCCTTGACGCCTCCAACATAATGGGGACGGCCTTGCCATAAATCACGCCCCTCAGTCCTGAAGGGTGTCCAAGAAAATAGACCAGGTGCCCCGTGTCAAAGCCCCGGAATCTGGCCCTCCTGACCGACCTTTATGAGCTGACCATGGCCCAGAGCTACTTCCAGCACGGCATGTTCGCTCCCGCCACCTTCAGCCTTTTCATCCGCCGCTACCCCGAGGATCGCGCCTACTTCGTCTCCGCTGGCCTGGAAGAAGTGCTGAGCTATCTGGAGTCGCTGCGGTTCACACAAGAGGATTTGGACTACCTCTCCTCCACCGGCATCTTTGCCCAGGAGTTCCTTCACTACCTCTCTGACCTGCGGTTCACCGGCGACGTGTGGGCCATCCCCGAGGGACGCCTCTTCTTCCGCGACGAGCCGGTCCTTGAGCTGACGGCTCCCATCATCGAGGCCCAGATCGTCGAGACCTTCATCATCAACCAGATAAACCTACAGAGCATCGTCGCCACCAAGGCCTCCCGGTGCCTCTGGGCCGCCCGCGGGAGGCCACTTATGGACTTCTCTCTGCGACGCACTCAGGGGATAGACGCAGGGATGAAGGTGGCCCGGGCCAGCTATATCGCCGGGTTCCGGTCCACCAGCAACGTTCTGGCAGGTAAGGTCTACGGCATCCCCGTGGCCGGCACCATGGCCCACTCCTACGTCAGCAGCTTTGAAAGTGAGATAGACGCCTTTCGCGCCTTTGCCCGCAGTTTCCCTGAGCGGTCTACTCTCCTTATAGACACCTACGACACCATCCAGGGGGCGCACAACGCCGCCGTAGTTGGCCGAGAGTTGCAAGCCCTGGGGCAGCGGTTTCAGGGAGTCCGCCTCGATAGCGGCGACATGGCCCAGCTGAGCCAGGAGGTCCGCAAAATCCTGGACGAGGCGGGGTTGCAGGATGCCAGCATCTTCGCCAGCGGCAGCCTGGACGAGTTCGAGTTGGAGGACCTTCTGCACCGTGGCGCCAAAATCGACGCCTTTGGCGTAGGCACCAAGATGGGTGTCTCCGCCGACGCCCCCTGGTCCGACATCGCCTACAAGCTGGTACAGTACCAGGGTCGCCCGGTGTTGAAGCTGAGCCAGGACAAGGTCTCCCTGCCCGGGGAAAAGCAGGTCCACCGGTTTCAGGATGAACACGGTAACCTGTCTCATGACGTCATCGGTCTCAGAGATGAGGGGCCTCCGAGTGGCGAGCCCCTCCTAAGCCAGGCGATGCGGAAGGGGAAGGCTATCCAGCCCCAGCCTTCGCTAGATGAAATCCGTCAGACCTTTGCCGATGAGTTCAGTCGCCTACCCGACGGATACAAAGCCCTGCGACACCCTCCCACCTACCCCGTTGACGTGAGCCAAAGCCTTCAAGAAATGTACCACCGCATCGAAAGCGGACAGTCGATCGAGAAGATCCCTACCGTTGTCAAGGGCAAAAAAGGCAAGAGTTAAGCGTGAAAATAGCCGTTTGCATTAAGCAGGTCCCCACCGTCTCCAAAATAGAGTTCGACTACCAGAGCAAGACCATCATTCGCGAGGGCGTACCCCTGGAGATGAACGTCTTTGACCTCATTGCCCTGGGACGAGCGGTGGAGCTAAAGGAGGAATTGGGGGCAGAAGTTACCGTAGTTACCATGGGTCCTCCCCAGGCCAAAGACGCTCTGGCCCATGCTCTGGCTGTGGGCGCCGATCATGCCGTCCTTATCACCGACCGGCTCATGGCCGGCTCCGATACCTTGGCAACCTCACGGACCCTGTCCCTGTTCTTGAAGGACAAGGGCTACGACCTCATCCTTTGCGGCAGAAACAGCACCGATGCGGAGACGGGCCAGGTTGGCCCAGAGGTGGCGGAGCTTCTCGATATCCCCCACATCAGCCGCGCTCGAAAGCTGGACTACCGCCCGCACACCGACAGCATCGTTGTGGAGCGGGTCACCGACGACGGCTACGAGGTCATAGAGTGCTCCCTGCCTGCCCTGGTAACAGCTTCCGAGGGTCTCAGCGAAGAACGGTGGCCCCGGCGCCAGGCCATCGCCGAGGCGCGGGAGAGGCCAATGGAAGAGGTTGCGGCGGTTCATCTCTCTTCAGAAACGTCGAAATTCGGCGCTGATGGGTCTCCCACATCGGTTGCCGACATACGCCTTCTTGAGCCCCAGCGCCTGGCCAGAGTCATCGAGGAGCCGGACCCAAGGGAAGCGGCAAAGCAAGTGGCAGAAGGCATAAAGAACAGGCCTACCGCCACCAGCGCCCCGTCAAACCGCCGGTGGAGCAGGTACCCCGGTCAGAAGGAAAAGGCCCTTTGGGTGGTGGCC
>JAPULR010000168.1 GCA_027294635.1 Chloroflexota bacterium
CAGCACCCCGGTGTTTCTCCGCTCCAACGGCAAGCGTTGGCCAGAGAGGTATTTGTGGAGCTGAGGCTCAGGGAGGGGAAGCTCGCTGCGGTCAGGCCCCGGCCCGAGTATGCCCCGCTTTTCGCCTATAGCATATGGCGCAGCAATGTTGTCGGTGACACTAAGTCATCCTGAGCGGAGCGAAGAATCTCTACTTAAAAGTTTGGTCTAGTGAGATTCTTCGTCATCCCGATGTAATCGGGACTCCTTCAGAATGACAAGGAGCCCGTAGGAAGGAAACATCTGTCATTCTGAGCGAAGTGAAGAACCTCTACTTAAAAGTTTGGTCTAGTGAGATTCTTCGTCACCCCGATGTAATCGGAACTCCTTCAGAATGACAAGGAGCCCGTAGGAAGGAAACATCTGTCATTCTGAGCGGAGCGAAGAATCTCTATAATTCATTTAGGTTCCCATCGTCGTTCTCTACCGCTGAAAAATGAACCAGTATTACGTTTACATCCTGACCAACACCGCCAAGACACTTTATACAGGCGTAACCAATAACTTGGAGCGTCGTGTTTATGAGCATAAGCAGAAGTTAATTCCAGGTTTCACCAAGAAGTACAACCTAACCATGCTGGTTTACTTTGAGGTGACACACGACGTTCATTCCGCTATTCATCGAGAGAAACAAATTAAAGGGTGGCTTAGAAGGAAAAAGATTGCCCTTATTGACTCAAAGAATCCGGAATGGAAGGACTTAAGCATGGAGTGGGTTGAGGAGAGGTGAGATTCTTCGTCATCCCGATTTAATCGGGACTCCTCAGAATGACAGGGTGACAATCCCTAAAGCTCCACCTCCTTGAGGTCTGGAGCCAGAATCAGCTTGGGCTCCGTGAGGGACTGCACCTCCTCGGGGGTCCAGTCGGGGGCTATCTCCTTCAGCACCAGCCCCTCCGGGGCAACCTCAATCACCGCCAGGTCCGTTACCACCAGGCTGACGCACCGGCGGCCCGTAAGAGGGAAAGAGCACTCCTTGACCAGCTTGGGACGGTCCTCCCGATCGGTGTGCTCCATGGCGATGATGACTCGTTTGGCCCCCACCGCCAGGTCCATGGCCCCACCGATGTTGCCCACTCCCCTTTGCGGCACCATCCAGTTGGCCAGGCCCCCCCTCTCCGACACCTGGAGGGCGCCCAGCACCGTCACGTCAACGTGGCCGCCTCGGATCATAGCGAAGGCCTCTTCAGAACCAAAAAAAGCCATCCCCGGGACCCACTGGAGGAACTGCCCCCCGGCGTTGATCAGATCGTAGTCCCTCTCGCTCTCCTCGGCCAGGGACCCGTAGTTCAGGACCCCGCTCTCGCTGTGATAGCCCACCGTCTTGTCCTCGGCAACGAAGTTAGAGACCAGGGTTGGAATACCGATGCCCAGGTTCACCACGGCCCCCTCGGGCAGCTCTTTGGCCACCCGCATGGCGATGATGTCTCGACCCAGTCGCTCCTTAACCATCCTCACTCCTTAACGATAGGCTGGAAGGGGGAAAATCCCGGAGGCCTCTGAACGATGCGCTTGACGAAGAGGCCCGGGGTGATGATAGCCTCAGGGTCCAGCTCTCCTGGCTCCACAATCTCGTCCACCTCGGCAATGGTTATATCGGCCGCCGTGGCCATGACGGCGTTAAAGTTCCTCGACGTGCCCCGATAGACCAGGTTGCCCAGAGTATCGGCCTTATGAGCACGGACGAAGGCGAAATCGCCCCGGATGGCCCTTTCCAGCAGATATTCCCGCCCGTTGAACTCCCTGACCTCCTTCCCCTCGGCCACCACGGTCCCGACTCCTGTGGGAGTATAGAAAGCGGCGACGCCGTAACCCCCGGCTCGCAGCCGCTCCGCCAGGGTACCCTGAGGCACCAACTCCATCTCCACCTCGCCCCTTCGGTAGGCCCCCTCAAAGGCCGACGGACGAGAGGGCGACGGAGACACGGGGAAGGAGGCGATGGCCCTCCTTATCTGGCCCGTCTCCACCAGAATACTGTGGTCTATGGCCTGAAGGTCCGGAGACGGGGGCGCGCCAAAAGCAGACACTCTAGCGATACCTACCGTATTGCCGACAACGGTCAGCTCCTTTGCTCCCTGGTCTCGCAGCGCCAGCATCAGGTAATGGGCCATGCCTCCCAGCCCACCAAAGCCGTCCATGAGGATCACGGCGCCATCAAATACGTCGGCCACCGCTTCCGCCGCGCTGGAGCAGACCTTTTCGACAGGCGGCTCCTTGGGAAAGCCAAAGTCCATCTCCTTCAAGTCGGCTGAAACTATTAGCGTGGCCTCCGTAAGCTCCCGCACCGCCTCCACCAACCAGCCGGGTGCAATTTCCTTGAGGACCAGCCCCTCCGGGGTCACTTCCATTACCGCCAGGTCGGTGACAATGAGGTTAACCCGGTGCGCCACCGTTAGTGGGTAGGTACATTCCTTCAGAATCTTGGGGGCACCACCGTTGGTGTGCTCCGTTATTACGATCAGACGCTTGGCTCCCGCGGCCATGTCCAGGGCCCCGCCAGGGCTGCCCAGGCCCTTTTCCGGCACCAACCAGTTGGCCAGGCCCCCCTTCTCCGACACTTGAAGGGCTCCCAGAACGGCCACGTCCAAGCGTCCTCCTCGGACTATGCCGAAGGCGTCGTTATGGCTGATGACGGCTCCTCCCGGCAGCAGGGTGGTGTGCTCGCCACGGGCGTTGATAAGGTCCGGGTCCTGTGTCTCGTCCGAGGCGTGGGGACCGTAACCCAGGACGCCGTTTTCGGAGTGGAGCGTAATTCCCCTATCCCTGGACACGTAGTTGGCCACCAGCGTAGGTAAGCCAATGCCCAGGTTGACTACCTGACCTCGCCGCAGCTCCGCGGCCACTCGTAGAGCTATGAGATCCCTGCTCAGCCGCTCCGCCACTAGATCCCTCGCTCCGCCACCACCAGCCGGTCCACGTAGATGCCCGGGGTAACCACCCGCTCTGGGTCGATCTCCCCGGTCTCCACCAATTCCCTCACCTCGGCTATGGTGACGTCAGCGGCGGCGGCCATGGTAGGGTTGTAGTTACGCTGGGTCAGGCGGTAGGTCAGGTTACCGAGGGGGTCGGCCTGGTGGGCGCCTATTAGGGCAAAGTCCGCCTTGAGGGGAGTCGCCAGAATATACTCCTGACCGTCGAAAGTCCGCTTCTCCTGGCCATCCTCAAAAACGGTGCCAACGCCGTTGGGAATAAAGATACCACCTAAACCAGTCGCGGCGGCTCTCATCCGCTCAGCCAGGATTCCCTGGGGTACCATCTCAATCTCAATCTTGCCCCTGCGCCAGAGGTCAAGGGCTGGCATCTCCTGGTTGGGCCTGCCTATGAAGGTAGTTATCAGCTTCCTTACCCGCCCGTGGTCCACCAGCCTGGCGACGTCGTGTTCGTCCGGTTTGGGCTCAAAGCAGGTGTTACAGATGAATGTCAGGTCCCTGGCCCCCTGCTCTATCAAGGCTTTGACCAAGCTCTGGGGCAGACCTGGCCCACCGAAGCCTCCAAGCATGACCACGGCCCCGTCGAACACATCCTCTACAGCCCTGAGAGCGGTAGGATAAACTTTGCCTGGCTTCACGGAATGGCGGCTCCCTAGACTTTTGTAGGAGGAATTCTACCAGTCCAACACACATTAGAGTAGGGCAAGCTAAGCGCCCAATAAGAAAGGGGATGGCTCAAACCACCATCCCCTTTCCAGTTTTCCCTTAAGAGTGGAGTACGGTCTTGGCCTAGTACTCCATGGGTGGCATGGGAGGAGCCGCCGACGCTTTCTCTGGAATCTCGGTAATCAGGGTCTCAGTAGTGAGCACCATGGCGGCCACGCTGGCCGCGTTCTGAAGGGCGGACCGGGTTACCTTTACCGGGTCAACTATGCCCTTCTCAAACATCGGACCGAACTCATCCAATTCAGCATCAAAGCCGTAGTCACCAGAGTGTTTTCTGACGGCCTCTAATATCACAGAGCCCGATTTATCGGAGTTCTGGGCTATGAGTCGCAGGGGCTGCTCCAGGGACCGCCTAATGATGTTGGCTCCCACCAGCTCGTCTCCCTTCAACTTCTTGACGACGCTGTCAAGAGATCGCTGTGCTCGGACCAGGGCTACGCCACCGCCGGGGACGATACCCTCTTCAACGGCAGCCCGGGTAGCTGACAGGGCATCCTCCACACGTGCCTTCCGCTCCTTCAACTCCACCTCGGTGGAAGCTCCTACCTTCACCACTGCAACGCCGCCGGCCAGCTTGGCCATGCGCTCTTGAAGCTTCTCCCGGTCGAACTCGGAGGTAGTATCCTCTATCTGGGACCTGATCTGGGTAATGCGACCCTTAATGGCATCCTCAGAGCCTTTGCCTTCAATTATGGTGGTCTCCTCCTTGGTGGACGTGACCCGGCGGGCCTGGCCCATATCGGCTACCGTGGTGGAGTCCAGCTTGCGGCCTGTCTCCTCGCTTACTACAGTACCACCTGTAAGGATAGCGATGTCCTCCAGCATGGACTTGCGACGGTCACCAAAGCCTGGTGCTTTGACGGCCAAGCAGTTAAGGGTACCCCTCAGCTTGTTGACCACCAGGGTGGCCAGGGCTTCGCCATCCACGTCCTCGGCAAAAATCACCACGTCCTTCTTGCCCATCTGGATAAGTCTCTCCAGTACGGGAACCAGGTCGGAAACGGCCGAGATCTTCTTGTCGGTGATGATGATGTACGGGTCCTCGATGGATGTCTCCATCCTCTCAGAGTTGGTGACGAAGTAGGGAGAGATGTAGCCGCGGTCTATCTGCATGCCCTCAACATATTCAATTTCGTCATCGATTCCCTTGGACTCCTCAACGGTGATGACACCGTCCTTGCCCACCTTCTCCATGGCATCGGCGATAGTCTGGCCGATGGAGTCCTCATGGGCCGAGAGAGCCGCCACCTGAGCTATCTGATCCCGGCTGTCCACGGCATGAGACATCTTCTTGAGTTCTCCCACCACCGCCTCTACTGCCTTCTCGATACCCCGCTTGATGGCCATGGGGTTGGCTCCGGCGGCGGTGTTCTTGAAGCCTTCGGTGATGATGGACTGAGCCAGGATTACCGAGGTGGTAGTGCCATCACCGGCGACGTCGTTGGTCTTGCTGGCGGTCTCTTTGAGAAGCTGAGCTCCCATGTTCTCAAAGGGCTCCGGAAGCTCTATCTCTTTGGCAATGGTGACGCCGTCGCTGCACACCTGCGGCGGGCCAAACTTCTTGTCCAGAATTACGTTCCTCCCCCTGGGACCCAGGGTAACCTTGACCGTATCGGTCAGGATATCTATACCAGTCTTTAGCGACTTCCTCGCCTCTTCCGAGAATACTATTTGCTTACCGGGCATTTCTTGCCTCCCTTTTCATAGTTAAATCGTCAAAGATATTATTTGGATACCTTTGCCAGGACGTCGCTTTCTCTGAGGATCAGATACTCATCGGAACCGTCCTTGTACTCGGTTCCTGCATACTTGGAGTAGATAATCCGGTCCCCTTTCTTTAGCTCCATGGGGACGTGCTTCCCCTCATCCGTTACGCGACCAGGCCCCACCGCTACAACATCACCTTCCTGGGGCTTCTCTTTGGCGGTATCGGGCAGGATTATTCCTGAGGCAGTAATCTCCTCCTCCTCGCTGGGCTTAACAATCAACCTCTCTCCTAAAGGCGTGAACTTGACCAAGTCTCCCTCCTTAACACGGTAAATTTTAAAATGACTTTGCTGTATTAATTTAGCACTCATTACAGGAGAGTGCTAAGATCGAGGCGTATGATAAACTAACTTCAGAAAGCTGTCAATAGGCGTGCTTGTGCTCTCCTGGGTTAGCTTCCAAAAGCCATCTTCAGAGACATCCCTTGGCCAAGAAACCTGTAATCCTCACCCAAAAGGGTCCTGTGGCCCTTATCCAGTTGAATCAACCTGAGCGCGGGAATCGCGTGACCCTGGATATGGCTTGGGAGCTTCGCCAGATATGCCAGAGGCTTAATGTGGAAGGGAAGGCGCAAGTGGTCATCTTGACCGGGGCTGGAGAGAGCTTCTGTTGCGGCGGAGAGCAGCTTCTTGACGACGGCGATTCTTCATCACCTCCCCTTGATCAGAGGTTGGAGTCGTACAGAGCGGCTTCGTCCATAGGAGGTCTCAAGATAGCCTCCATCGCCGCCATCAACGGCAACGCTCTGGACCAGGGACTGGAGCTAGCCCTGGCCTGCGACCTCCGCATAGCCGCTGAAGGGGCCAGCCTTGGCTTTTCTAACCTCTCCAAGGGCATTATCCCCTGGGACGGTGGCACCCAAAGGCTGCCAAGGACCGTAGGCCGAAGCCGGGCGCTAGAGCTTTTCCTTACGGGTCGGCTCGTCCAGGCAGAAGAAGCCTGCAGGATTGGACTGGTCAACAAGGTGGTGCCCCTAGAGGAGCTTCAAGACGCCGCTCAGGAGATGGCGGCGGCCATCTCATCAGGCGCTCCCATAGCGGTGCAGTATATAAAGGAAGCAGTGCATAAGGGGGCGGACATGACGCTGGAGCAGGGGCTAAACCTGGAGGCAGACCTGAGCATCATCCTCCAGAGCACCAACGACAGGCACGAAGGTGTCCAAGCGTTCCTGAACAAGCGGAAACCGAAGTTTTCGGGTGAGTAGGTGCCTTCCTTCCAGACCATAGACTATAGCAAGGCTCGGGGAGTAGCTTCCATCTGTCTGAACCGGCCCCAGGTCCGCAACGCCTACAACACGGTGATGCGGGACGAGCTATTTCAGGTGATGGAGGCGGTGAAAGAGGACTCCGATGTAAGGGCTGTGGTCATCTCCGGACGGGGACCCGACTTCTGTGCTGGTGCCGACCTCACCGAGTTCGGCGCGGCCCCTTCCATAGTCATCGCTAGAGAGGCACGATGGGAGAGAGACCTCTGGAGTCTGTTCCTGAATATCGGTAAACCTCTGGTGGCCGCTATTCATGGCAACTGCATTGGTTCGGGCCTGGAGATGGCTATGCTGTGCGACCTTCGCATCGCGGCGGAGGACGCTATCTTTGCCATGCCCGAGGCAAAGCTGGGACTTATTCCCGCCGCCGGAGGCACCCAGACCCTTCCGCGAAACGTTGGCCTGTCCAGATCTCTACATCTGTTGCTCACCTGTCAAGCTGTAGACGCTGAAGAAGCCCTGGCCCAGGGGTTGGTCACAACGGTGGTTCCCCGAAACCGGCTGATCGAAGAGGCCAACAGGTTAGCTCAGCACCTTACGACCCTGGACCAGAGAGCCGTCGCCGCCCTGAAGGAGGCCTTGCGGCACGGTCCGGACCTGCCTCTGGACCAGGCATTGGAGATGGAGGCCCGCCTCGTGCTAAAGCTTGTGAGCGGCAAAGGGCGGGACCAGACGCTATAATGAGGCCACGTGTCTCTAAACCCAAACTACAGTTCTAATGAATACCGTCGAGTACCTAGCCATTGCCAACGCCATCGTCCCCCATCGGACGGGCATTGTGTTTGAGGGCCGCCGCCTGACCTTCCAGAGCCTGCAGGAGCGCGTGAACCGCCTGGCCAACGCCCTGGCGGACCTGGGAGTTGGCGCCGGAGACCGTGTAGCTCTGATGGACGTTAACACCCCCGAGCTCATCGAGTCCTACCTGGCTTCGGCCCGGCTGGACGCAATATTCGTTCCCTTGAACTACCGCGCCAGGGCCGATGAGTTTTCGCAAATGCTACGGGTGTGTGAGCCTACCGTCCTAATGGTGGGCAAACGGTACCAGGAGCTGGCGCGCTCAGCCTTAAAGGGCACTCCTCCCCCTAACTACGTGATTACCCTGGAGGAAAGGGATGGAGGACAGTGGGTTTTCTACGACGACCTCATCGAGTCATCGTCGCCCGAGGAGCTTCACTTCCCCACCGCCGATGATATGGACACCACCCTGCTTCTGTTCACCGCCGGGACCACGGGCGACCCAAAGGCGGTGATGCTGAATCACGACAGCTTCAGCTCCTATATGCTCTCCAGCGTTCTTCCCGCTGACCCCGAGGTAGAGGAGAGGAACCTTCTTTCGGTACCCATGTACCACATCGCCGGGATGCAGGGCGCTCTCGCCGCCGTCTACGGAGGCCGCACCCTCCTGCTGATGCGCCAGTTTGAGGCCCAGCAGTGGATGGAGCTGGTCCAAAAAGAGCGGGCCGACAGGGCGGGCATGGTCCCCACCATGCTGAAGCAGGTAGTGGACCACCCCGACTTCGGCGACTACGACCTGTCCAGCCTGAAGATAATTACCTACGGGGCGGCTCCTATGCCTCTGGAGGTTATAAAGAAGGCCATTGCGGCCTTCCCCGATGCCAAGTTCATCAACGCCTTTGGCCAGACGGAGACGGCCTCTACCATCACCATGCTTCCGCCGGAAGACCACGTCCTGGAGGGGACCGAGGACGAGATCGAAAAGAAGCTGAAGCACCTTACATCGGTGGGGAAACCGTTGGAAGACGTGGAGGTGGCCATACTGGACGAAGACGGTCATGAGCTACCCAACGGACAGGTGGGGGAGGTGGCGGCCAAGGGACCCCGGCTGATGAGCGGCTACTGGAAAGACGGCCAGGCAACCAGGGGCGCTTATCATGGGGACTGGCTCCTCACCGGAGACTTAGGCTACAGGGATGAGGATGACTATATCTACCTGGCAGGCCGCTCCAAGGACTTTATCAAGCGCGGCGGTGAGATGGTTTCCCCCGAGGAGGTGGAGCGGGTACTGATGTCTCACCCTGCCGTTGACGACGCGGCCATCATCGGCGTGCCCGACCTCCAGTGGGGCGAGCGGGTACGGGCCGTCGTTGTGCCGCACAAAGGTAAATCTGTAAGCGCCAGCGAGCTTATCGAGTACTGCCACCAGCGGCTGGCCAGTTTCAAGCGCCCCGAATCGGTGGTGTTTGTGGATGAGCTGCCGCGGAACCCCCTGGGCAAGGTCCTGAAACGAGTGCTGCGGCAGCAGTACAACCATCCCATTGAGGAACTAAAGACTGAGAAACACTTTGACACCTGAGCACGCTAAAGGTACACTCACTGCCGCCCCAGACTACTCAAAACACGGAGGGCTTTCACCGGTTGACTAGCCAGCATCGACCAGTAAAGCCGACTTCAGCCCCAAGGACAGTCGTTAACGCCACGGCCCAGCCCCGGCCCACAAGCTCCTTAGTCCTGCTACTGGCTGGTGTACCCGGCGTCGGCAAGACCACCCTGGGCAACGCCCTTCTTGGTGAGCTGGGGTTGACCCACCACATCAGCACCGGGTTTCTACGGGCGGCCATAGACGGCTACCTGCCGCCAGACCAGGCGACACTATTACGGAGACACGCCTTTGACGCCTACGAGCTTCTTGACGACTCCGTTCTCTCGAAAGACGACCACATCCTTCAGGGGGCCATCGCCCAGACGGAGATACTCAAGCCCGTTATAAAGACCTGCATCGCCCGGGCGCGGCGGGAGGGCATCGGCCTGGTGATGGAGGGAAGCCACTTCATCCCGGGGGTGATAGACCCGGCAGAGTTTGGCGCCGACCTGCTTTGCGTCCTGGACGTCCCCGACCGGGAGGAGTTGAAGGCCCGGGCCCTGAGCCCCAACCACCTTCGTCGGCACCTCTCCGACTGGGACATGGAGCGCCTGGTGCTGCTTCAAGACCAGCTACTGGCCATGGCCCGGCTCCACAACCAGCCCGTGGTTATCAACATAGACCTGGCGGACGCGGTGTGCCATGTACGGAGGTTGGTAGAGGAGTTGTGAAGCTCCCTAACCTAGGTGATGCCAAGATTCCTGACTCCAAGTTAAGAGATTACGTACTATCACTATCCCATCCCCACGGCCGTCATAAAGCAGCCTTCTTCAGAGGATTTGGCTTTTCATCCGACTTTTTAGAGATCTTTCGATTAGCTTTATTGGGACATGCAGAGAATCATGACGTAACAGTTATTGAGGAATCACCATTTGGGAAACGGTATACTATACAAGGCAGCCTTAACGCTCCAGATGGCCGCTCACCACTGGTGAGAGCGGTCTGGTTTATAGAAGATGGGAGCGCCACACCTAGATTAGTTACCGTCTTCCCCCTGGGACGGAGGCACGGATGATACGTGAACTAGACAGCGTGGTTCTTACCGTTGACTTGCCTGAGCACAGCCTCAAGAAGGGAGACGTGGGGACCGTAGTGCTGGGCCACGGGGCTAATGGGTATGAAGTCGAGTTCATGGCCCTGGACGGCGAGACCCTGGCCGTAGCTTCTGTGTCTTCAGATGACGTGCGACCCATCGGCCACCGGGAGATTGCCCACGCTCGGTCTATAGAATAGCTTCAATATGCAACTTTATGTAAAGCTAAATTAGCTTTCCCCACGGGTTTCCAAGCCCCCGCTTCAGTTATAGTCTACTTCTGGTAACCGCCACGACCGCCCCCGTGGTTATCAACATAGCCCTAGTGGACGCGGCGCGAAGGGTGTAGGGGTCGATGGAAAGGCAGGCAAAAGGTTACTCCTCTTCCTCCAGACTCTCCGCCAGAAGCTCCAATAAGTCCCTGGCTTTCTTCTCTCCAGCCACCCCCTTGGCCTCTATGCCCTCCTCCATCATCTGGAGGCAGAAGGGGCAAGACACCCCCACCGTATCGGCCTTGGTCTCAAGGAACTGGTCGGTGCGCATGTGGTTGATACGGGTGCCCCGGCTCTCCTCAATCCAGATATGGCCGCCGCCGGCGCCGCAGCAGAAGCCCCTCTCGCGGCAATGGGGCTCAATCTCCACCAGCTTCAGCCCAGGAATGGCCCTGGCTATGCGGCGGGGCTGGTCGTAGATGCCGTTGTGCCGCCCCAGGAAGCAGGAGTCGTGGTAAGCCACCGTGCCCTCAACGGTTTTGATGGGCCGCAGGCGGCCTTCCTCTATAAGCTGGTCCACGAACTGGCTGTAGTGCAGCACCTCAAAGTCTCCCCCTAGCTGGGGGTACTCGTTGCGCATGGTGTTGAAGCAGTGGGGACAGGTGGTGACCACCTTCTTGACATTGTAGCCCTTTAGGGTCTCGATGTTCTGCCGGGCCATAGTCTGATACAGGTACTCGTTGCCCAAGCGACGGGCCGGGTCCCCGGTGCACCGCTCCTCCTCACCCAGGATGGCAAAGTCCACGCCGGCCTTCTTGAGCACCCGGGCCATGGCCCGGGCGATGCGCTGGCTCTTCTGCTCCAAAGCCGCGGTGCAGCCCACCCAGAACAGGACCTCCGTCTCCGGGTGCTCCGCAAGGGTCCTGACCTCCAGTCCCTTGGCCCAATCGGTACGGGAAAATTCGCTGCCCCGCCAGGGATGGCCCCGCTGCTCCATGCTCAGCAGGGCGTCCATGGCCGTGGCCGGCAGCTTAGACTCCTCCAGCACCAGGTGACGCCGCATATCCATAATGGTGGGGATATGCTCCACCTGCACCGGGCACTCCTCCATGCAGGCGCCACAGGACACGCAGTCCCAGATAGCCTCCTCGGCCACCACTCCACCTATGAGGGGCTTGCCGTTGGGGGGCTCCTGACCCTTTTCGACATACTTGCCCACCTCTATAAGGTGGTCCTTTATGTCCTCCACTATATGCATTGGGGAAAGGACCTTGCCGCTGAGGTTGGCGGGGCAGACGTCGGTACACCTGCCGCAGACGGCGCAGGCATAGCCGTCCAGAAGCTCCTTCCAGGTGAACTGATCCACCTTCCCGGCGCCGAAGTGCTCTGCCTTCTCCAAGTCGATGGTCTCCATGACACCCGATGGTTTGAGCGAGTGGAAGAAGGCGTTGAAGGGGGTAGCCACCATGTGCATGTGCTTGGAGAAGGGTATGTAGATGGCAAATCCCAGGATTACCAGTAGGTGCAGCCACCAGAAGAGGCCGTGGAGCAGATTGGCGCCATCGATGCCCAGCCCCAGGTCCGAGAACCACCGGCCCATAGCCCCACCGACGATGACCGAGGTCTCCGGGCCAACGCCCCCCTTGGCCACGAAAAAGGCTTCCGTCAGCAGGGTGGAGACCATCAAGGTGCCTATGAGGGCCACTATAGTTATGGCGTCCTTGCTGCGGGTCAGGTCAAAGCTAAGACGATGGGGCCGAGCCCACCACCTGCGAAAGACGGCCCAGGTCAAGGAGGCCAGGAGTATCAGGGCGACAATGTCCAGGTACATGGCGTAGGTCTTGGCTCCCGTCTCCGTAAGCAGCTTCTCCGAGAAGGGAGTCCAGGCAGCGTCTCCAAAGATGAAAATCACGTAGCTCAGCAGGAAGGACAGAAACCCAAAGAAGATGAGGACATGTCCAACGCCCGCCTTGTCGAGTAGGGAGACCCGTTGTAGCACCTTTCGCTGGCCCAAAAACACCAGGAAGAAGCTCTGCAGGCGCCGCCAGGGCTGGTCGAACCGGTTCTCGCTCCGGCCCAGGAGCACAAGTTTGATCACTCGGTGGTAAAAGAGGTATCCAGAAAGACCAAGAGTTACTATCAAGGCGGCATATACGCCAATCCAGACGTCGAACTCACCGAAGATATTTTCGGGGGGAACCATGTGTACTCCTTTTAGAGTGGACGCTTTCCACTGTAGCCAGTTTAGCACTACCGCCACGAGGACATCAAAGCCGGTTTCGCAAATCTCTTGACACTATCTATGGCCTTTGTTAGGATTCCATGCATCGTGTAACGATGTATCCCTCGGACGGTGCTCCAGAGGGCAAGATGCCAAAGGTCAAAGGCCTTCCAGCCGCACAATTCACCGGGACTCGGCCTAAACTGCCCGATCTGTTTACGCGTTACAGCGAACAGGTCCAGGCTGAGTTCTGCTCTATCCTGCCCAACGGAAGCATGGAGCTGTCTGACCCCTTCCGCTATCACCTGGGTTGGGCCGACGAGTCGGGAGAGCGCCTGACGGTTCCCCAGGGTCAGGGAAAGGCCCTCAGATCGGCCCTCTGTCTCTTCGCCTGTCAAGCGCTGGACGGTGACTGGATGCAGGCAGTACCTGCGGCCACGGCATTGGAGCTCACTCATAACTTCTCACTCATCCACGACGATATTCAGGATGGCGATACGGAGCGACGTCACAGGCCCACAGTATGGCGACTGTGGGGCCAGCCCAAGGCCCTGCTGGTGGGCGACGCCATGCATGCGATGGCCTACCAGGTAGCCCTCGACCTGGTGGAGCGAGGCGTGTCGGAGTCAAAGGCCCTGCGCAGCTCTCGCCTGTTGGTAGAGAGTTGCCTTTCCATGATAAAGGGGCAGTCATTAGATCTGGAATTTGAGGACACCCTCAACATCGGCCTGGCAGACTACCTGGAGATGATTCGCCTGAAGACGGGAGCCCTCTTCACCTGCAGCCTGGAGATAGGAGCCCTCCTGGCTAGTGACGAGGCGCAGCACGTCCAGGCCTTCGCGCGGTACGGTAACCACCTGGGTCGGGTGTTCCAGATTAGAGACGACGTGCTGGGCATCTGGGGCAATGAGGAGTACACCGGAAAGGCGTCGGGCAACGACATCCGGCGTAGGAAAAAGTCCTTCCCGATAGTGCTGGCCCTGGAACAGGCCAGGGGTGCTGACCGCGACCAACTGGTCGCCGTGTATCAGAAGGAATCCCTTGTCGAGGCGGACGTAGACCGAGTGTTGGAGGTCCTGGACACGGTGGGGGCGCAAGACCACGCTCACGACCTAATCACTAAGGAAGCTTCTCTGGCCCTGAGGGAGCTAGAAAACGCACCCCTCTCAAAGTGGGCTAGAAGCGAAGCTGAAAGCCTGGTAGACTTCCTCGTCTCCAGAGAATATTAGAAAGGGAACAGCTTAGTGGCCACAGCAACAGAAGTAGCAGCGTCACCTCAGAAGGATACTGTGCGGGTCAAGCCGACCCAAAGGCCAATGGAGATGTCCCTCCGTCTGGCCAAATACATGCTGGTGCAGAAGCTAAAGGGTCGAAGGCGGTTTCCCATGGTTACCATGTTGGAGCCGCTGGAGATGTGCAACCTCTCCTGTGTCGGCTGCGGCCGCATCAGGGAGTACAAGGCGATGATGAGCAAGATGATGCCGGTGCAGGAGGCTCTGGCCGCGGTGGAGGAATCCGGGGCGCCCATCGTCTCCATCGCTGGCGGCGAGCCCACCATCCACCCCCAGATCGACGAAATCATCAACGAGCTGGTTCGCCGCAAGTACTTCGTCTACTGCTGCTCCAACGGCCTTCTCATGGAGCGGGTCATGAAGAAGATCAAGCCTTCCAAATACTTCTGCTGGGTGGTCCACATGGACGGCATGGAGGAGAAGCACGACGAGTCGGTGGACCGTCAGGGGGTTTTCAAGAAGGCCAAAGTCGCCATCCAGAGCGCCCTGGATCAAGGATACCGGGTATGCACCAACACCACCATTTTCCGCAGCAGCGACGTGGAGGACCTCCATGAGCTGTTCCGCACCATGACGGATATGGGCGTGGAGGGCTGCATGGTATCACCAGGGTTCGACTACCAAACTGTGAGTGACCAGGAGCAGTTTCTCAAAAGGGAAGAGTCCAAAGAAGCTTTCAGGAAAATCCTTGATCCGGAAAAGACCGAGGGGATCAGGTTTTATAACAACCCCCTGTATCTCAACTTCCTCCGGGGGGAAAGGGACTACCAGTGCACCGCGTGGTCCAACCCCACCTATACCGTCATGGGCTGGAGGATGCCCTGCTACCCCCTGGCCGACGAGCACGTTGAAAAGGTCAGCCAGGTGTTGAAGAAGGAGGTGTGGGAGAAGTACGGCGTGGGCAAGGACCCACGCTGCGCCAACTGCATGATGCACTGCGGCTTTGAGTCAGCCACCATCTTCGGCGCCGTCACCAAACCCAAGGACTGGGTTACCCTGATTAAATCCGGCGCCATCAGCAAAAGCGGGATAACCGCAAGCTAGAGGTATCGTTGATAGCCATAGTTGCAGCAATGAAGGACGAGGTCGCCCGACTGGGAGGCCTGAGCCGACGTTCCAAGGGTAGGGCTCAGGTAACGGTAACGGGAGTGGGCAAAGACAAGGTAGTAGCCACCATGGAGACCCTCCTCCAAGGGAAGCCCTATCCCAGCCTGGTACTGTCCCTGGGCTTCGCTGGAGCCCTGTCCGATGACCTGAACACCGGCGACTTGATCCTGGCACGCAACCTCTACCTGGTGGAAAGCGATGGGGTGTTGGAAGTGGACAACCGTTACTACCAGCTGGCGGAGCGGGCCATAAACGAGAACGTGCTGCCTTACGTGCGCCGCGACACCCTTACCGTGCCTAACATTGTCCGCACCCAGGCTGAAAGGGAACGCTTAGCCCAGACCTACAATGCTCAGGCGGTAAACATGGAGGACTACTGGGTGTGCTCCGCCGCGGCCAGGGCAGGGGTGCCCTTCCTGTCGGTGAGGGCGGTGCTGGATATGACCCATCAGGAGCTCCCACAATGGGTTGAAGAGATCATGTGGCAGAGGGAGAGAAGGCAGGGCTTAAGGATTCTCCTTAGCTCCCTGGCTCGGCCCACCAGGATTCCCAAGCTGTTGTCCCTGGCCAGAGGGGTCAAAAGAGCCCAGAAAAGCCTGGGTGAATTCGTCAGGTCTTTTGTGGCGAAAGCTATTGAAGGAGGCGTCTGTAGCCCAGCGTAAAGCGAGAAGCGGGTCTTGAAAGTTCTGGTCACGGGGGCAACGGGATTTATTGGGGGGAACCTGGTGCGGGCCCTAAAGGCCAGGGGATACGATGTCAGGGCCCTGGTTAGAGACCAAAGCAGTACCTTAACACTGGAGAATACGGGGGTAGAAGTGGTACCGGGGGACGTGCGGGACCGGGAGTCGGTGGCCCGGGCGCTGGAGGGGTGCCAGGCGGTGTTCCACTGCGCCGCGCTGTACACCTTTTGGAGCCTGGAGCCTCGAGAGGTGTACCAGGTTAACGTGGAGGGCACCAAGACGGTCTTTGAAGAGGCGCTAAAGTCAGGAGTTGAGGGAGTCGTATATACCAGCACCGTCTCCACCATCGGAATTCCCAAGAAAGGCGTGGGGACAGAGGAGATGGAGCCCTCGCCGCGGGATCTGATAGGCCACTATAAACGATCCAAGTACCAGGGAGAGAAGGAGGCCTTGAGAGCGGCGTCTAAGGGGCTGCCGGTGGTGGTGGTGAATCCCACGGCTCCCGTGGGGCCCTGGGACGTAAAGCCCACTCCCACGGGGGGAATCGTCCTGGACTTCCTAAGAGGAAGGATACCCGCCTACGTCAACACGGGTATGAACATGGTGGATGTGGAGGACGTAGCCACGGGTCATATCCTGGCTTTAGAGAAAGGACAGCCGGGCCAGAGATACATCTTGGGCAACCGAAACATGACTCTTAAGGAGCTCCTCAGAACCCTGGAGAGCATAACCGGAAAGAAGGGCCCACGGCTGAGGGTACCCATCAACCTGGTTGTAGCTTTGGGAATAATTGACCAGCTGATTGAGGGAAAACTTCTGAGAAGAAGGCCTCGGATACCCCTGGAGGGCATGCGAGTAGCTCGCAAGCCCATGTACGTAAGCAGCGCCAAGGCGGTCCGGGAATTGGGGCTGCCCCAGAGCCCGGTAGAAGGGGCACTGGAAAAAGCGGTACGGTGGTTCAGGGACAACGGCCGGGTATGACAGAGTCAGCCGGCCCAAATATGTGAACGGTCATGGCAAGAGTAGCAGATAGAATAACTGAACAGTTAAGGGCCAGAGTGGAAAACACCATCCACAAGGCCCAGAGATACATGCTGAGCATCCAGCATGAAGACGGCTTCTGGTGGGGAGAGCTGGAGTCCAACCCCACCATGGAGGCCGAGTACCTCATGCTCACCCACATCCTGGGGGTGGAGGACAAGGAACGCTGGCGGAAGATAGTCAACTACATCTCGGGTCGCCAGCAAGAGGACGGCTCGTGGGCCCAGTACTACGAAGCCCCCGGCAACCTAAGCACCTCAGTGGAGTGCTACACCGCCCTAAAGCTGGCGGGAGTGTCGACGGACTCGGACTCCATGATAAAGGCCAGGGAGTTCATCCTTTCCAGAGGCGGGGTGCCAGAGGTCCGCATCTTTACCAAGATCTGGCTGGCCCTCTTAGGCCAGTACGATTGGAAGGGCGTGCCAGCCATGCCCCCGGAGCTTATATTCCTGCCCACCTGGTTCCCCTTCAACATCTACGAGTTTTCCAGTTGGGCCAGAGCAACTATTGTCCCCATGACTATCATACTGACAGAAAAGCCGGTAAAGGCAGTTCCTGACTGGGCATCCATTGACGAGCTATACCCGGTGCCCCGGGAAAAGGTGGACTTCTCGATGCCCCGTCCCAAGCCCATACGTAGCTGGCGCAGCTTTTTCTACGGGGCAGACCGGCTTCTACGCTTCTACGAGAAGGCGCCCATCAAGCCCGGCCGGTCCTGGGCTAAACAGATGGCGGCCCAGTGGATCATCTCTCGCCAGGAGGCTGACGGCTCGTGGGGAGGTATTCAGCCACCCTGGGTCTACTCCCTCATCGCCCTCAACCACCTGGGCTATCCCGTGGACCATCCCGCAATGAAAACAGGGCTCCAGGGGTTCGAGAGCTTTGCCATCGAGGACGGCGACACCTGGCGAGTCCAGGCGTGTGTTTCACCGGTCTGGGACACCTGCCTGGCCCTCATCGGCATGCTGGAATCCGGGGTACCCTCAGACGACTCCGCTATGCAGGACAGCACTCGGTGGCTCCTGGAGAAGCAGATCCTTCACGGCGGGGACTGGCAGGTGAAAGCCCCCGACACGCCACCCGGTGGTTGGGCTTTCGAGTTCGCCAACAACAACTACCCGGATATAGATGACGTGGCAGAGGTCCTCATCGCCCTGAACATGGCTCGCCTACCCGGCGAGGAAGACCACCGGCGTACGGAGGCCATTGAAAGAGGCGTCTCCTGGCTCCTGGGCGTCCAGAGCAAGAACGGCGGCTGGGCCGCCTTTGATAAGGACAATGACCACACCTATTTGAGCAACATACCCTTTGCCGACTTCGGCGAGTCCCTGGACCCCGCCAGCGTAGACGTTACAGCTCACGTGGTGGAGGCCCTGGGGAAGCTGGGTTACGACCAAACCTTCGAACCCATTGCCAACGCCTTCAGATACATTCGAGATGAGCAGGAAGAGGACGGCCCCTGGTTTGGCCGATGGGGAGTTAACTATATCTACGGTACCGGTGCGGTCCTGCCGGCCCTGGAAGCCATTGGAGAGGACATGGACCAGCCCTACATAAGGAGGGCGGTCGACTGGATAAAAGCCCACCAGAACGCCGACGGCGGATGGGGGGAGAGCTGTGGTTCCTACGTAGACCCGTCTCTGCGGGGCGTTGGGCCCAGCACCGCCTCCCAGACGGCCTGGGCACTCTTGGCCCTTATGGCGGCGGGAGAGGGGGATTATCCAGCAACCCTGCGAGGAATTGAGTACCTGTGGCGGACCCAGCAGGTGGACGGCTCCTGGGACGAACCCTACTTCACGGGGACCGGCTTTCCCGGCTACGGAGTGGGGCAGCGGCCGAAGAAGATGCCAAGCCCTGGGGACCCGGCGTACCAGGACCTGGATATGGGTGCCGGATTTATGATCAATTACTACCTTTACAGAAACTACTGGCCCTTGACGGCCCTGGGAAGATTCAAAAGGAATATTTAAGGTGGGGGAGTATGAGGAAGCTGGAAATTAGACCACTAGAGGATCTTCAGGAAATCTCCGTAGTCGAGGCGAAGATGAAGTGCCGCGTCTTCTGCCTCCGCATCGAGACCCAAAAGGCCCCCGAGTTCATTGACATCACCGAGAGGGTTCGGCAATGCGTGTCCGAGTCTATGATCAGGAACGGCAGCGTAACCATCTTCTCCCGCCACACCACGGCTGCCATTAAGATCAACGAGAACGAGCCCCTGCTCCTTCAAGATATGGAGAAGTTTCTGGAGCGAATATCACCCAGGAACGGCAGCTATATGCATAACGACTTCACTATCCGGACAGTCAACATGACCGAGGACGAATGCCCCAACGGCCATGCTCACTGCCAGCAGTTGTTACTAAGCACCAGCGAGTGTATACCTATCATCGACGGCATAGTTCAGATCGGACGATGGCAAAGCGTATTCGTCATCGAACTGGACCGCCCACGTCTCCGGGAGGTCTTAGTCCAGGTTATGGGAGGGTAGCAAACCTTGAGCTCCCTCCTCACCTCAGATGCTCGAGTCTGGAGCCTCGAGGAGGCCTTCGAGTACTGCCGCCGCCTCACCACAACCCACTACGAGAATTTCACCGTCGGATCCCTCCTGCTGCCCAAGGCCAAGCGCCAGCACGTCTCCAATCTCTACTCCTACGCCCGCTCGGTGGACGATCTAGGCGATGAAGCTGAGGGAAATCGAGAGGATTTGCTGAAGGAGTGGGAAGAGGATCTGGACCTCTGCTACGAAGGGACTCCCCACCACCCGGTTATGGTGGCCCTACAGGAAACTGTCCGCACCTTCGACATTCCAAAGGAGCCTTTCCTCAAGCTCATAAAAGCCAACCGCATGGACCAGGAGGTCAAGCGGTTCCCCACCTTCCAGGACCTGCTCCGCTACTGCGACCACTCGGCAAACCCCTGCGGCCGCCTCTTCCTCTACGTCTTCAACTACCGCGATCAGGAGCGGCAAAGGCTTGCCGACTACACCTGTACCGCTCTACAGCTAGCCAACTTCTGGCAGGACGTGACCCGGGACTACAAAATGGGCCGCATCTACCTGCCTCTAGAGGACCTGGAGCAGTTCGGCTATAAGGAGGAGGACCTGGCCCAGGGCATATTCAATGATAGTTTTCGCCGTCTCATGGTCTTCGAGGTTGATAGGACCCGGCGGATGTTCCGACAAGGACTGGAACTGGTTGACCAGGTGAAGGGCGTTGCACGACTGGACATCGCCCTCTTTAGCCGCGGCGGTCTTGCTGTGCTAGATGCCATTGAGAAGCAAGACTATAATGTCCTGAACCGCAGGCCTCACCTTTCGCGATTTCAGAAGGGCTGGCTCCTATTCTCAACGTGGGTTGGCATGCGACTGGGACGGAAGCCCCGCGCCTAGCCTCGCCTTCAGCAAGACAGTTAGAGGAGCGTACAATGCTCCAGCTAAAAGATGCTTACGAAGAGTGCAGGCTCATCACCAAAAGAGAAGCCAAGAACTTCTTCTACGCTTTTATTACCCTGCCTTCACAAAAGAGAAGGGCTATCTACGCCGCTTACGCCTTCTGCCGCCATTGTGATGACGCCGTAGACCTGGATATACCCCGAAAGAGCAAGCTAGAAGCGCTGTCAAGTCTACGAAACCAGCTGGAGGCTGCCTACCGGGACAGGCCCCAAGGGGCGGTATTCACTGCCCTGGCCCACTCCGCCCAGACCTACGGCATCCCGGAGGAGTATTTCCAGGACGTAATAAGCGGTGTGGAAATGGACCTGACTAAGAACCGCTACGAGACTTTCGACGAGCTTCGTCTATACTGCTACCGGGTGGCCTCGGTAGTGGGACTGATATGCCTGGAGATATTTGGATACAAAGACGCCAAAGCCAAGAAGCACGCCATAGACCTGGGCTTGGCCATGCAGCTCACCAATATCCTTCGGGACATCCAGGAAGATCTGAATCGGGACCGCATCTACCTCCCTCAACAGGAGATGGAGCAATACGGATATTCGGAGGAGGACCTTCGGATTGGTGTTCGAAACGATGCCCAAAGACGTCTCATGGCATTTCAAGTGCAGCGGGCCCGGGATTACTTCCAGGAGGGCGTCAAACTTCTGCCCTACCTGTCACCTCGCTCAAGGGCCTGTCCCGCGGTCCTGGCCCAGCTGTACGTACACATCCTAGACCGCATTAAAGGGAATGATTTCAATGTATTTAATGGTAGAATTAGCCTCAGCGGCAGGGAAAAGGTGCTGGTTACGGCAACAACATGGCTGAAGAGCTTCCTACCCCACCCCCAACCAAATCCCACGTAGTTGTCCTGGGCGGAGGCCTTGCAGGCATGGCCGCCGCCTGCAACCTATTGGATGCAGGCCGCCAGGTAACCCTAATCGAAAAGCGGCCCTACCTTGGGGGCCGTGCCTTCTCCTTTACCGACCGGGAAACGGGGCAGGAAGTAGACAACGGCCAGCACATATTCCTGGGCTGCTGCACCTACTACATCGACTTTCTAAAAAAGCTGGGTACCTTCCGGCAGGCCCACCTGCAGTCGAAAATGCTGGTAAAAGTCCTCAGTCCGGGCCACATAGCCGGGCAACTATCTACGGCGCCGCTGCCAAAGCCCCTCCATCTACTGCCCTCCTTCCTGACCTACAGGCACCTGGGATTGAAAGACAAGGCCCTGGCCCTCTATGCTCTCACTCGTATCGCATTGACCAACCGGAGCAATCCAGCCCTCTCCACGGAAACCTTTGGCCACTGGCTTAAGAAACACCACCAGACCCAGCGTTCCATTGACAACTTCTGGAATATCATCGTAAAGCCCTGCGTCAATGACGACGTAAGCAACGTTACCGCCGCCATGGCCATGATGGTATTCCAAGAGGGGATGATGAAAACCCGACACGGCTCCTCCATCGGCTACTCTAAGGTAGGCCTTTCAGCCCTCATGGGCCAGGCCGCCCAAGAGTACATCCAACGCTATGGAGGTCAATTGATCACGGGCAGGGCCGTTTTGGCCCTACAGGCTGATAACAGCGGGATTAAAGGAGTGGAGTTGGCTGGCGGCGAAACTATCCGTGGAGACGTATATATCAGCGCCCTCCCCTTTGATGACCTGGCGCCCCTCCTGCCCCCGGAGCTCGAAAGGGCGCCTTATTTTGCTTCCTTGCGAGGGCTGGCAACCGCGCCCATCGTAAACATCCACCTCTGGTACAACAAGCAGATAATGCACGAGGACTTCGCCGCCTTTGTAGACTCGCCCCTCCAGTGGGTCTTTAACAAGAGCAGCATCCTTGGCCAGAACGGTGCAGGGGGCCAGTATATAACCATCTCTCTCAGCGGAGCCTTTGAATACATCAATCAGCCAAAGGAGGTCCTACAGCAGACTTTTGTAGAGGCCATGGCCCAGGCCTTCCCTAAGGCCAAGTTGGCCAAGGTTGAGCGGATTCTGGTGGTCAAGCAGGAAAAGGCCACCTTCCGCTGCTTGCCCGGTTCTGAGAGGCTCCGACCCAAAGCGGAAACGCCCATTGAAAACCTGTTCTTGGCTGGCGAGTGGACCGACACCGGATGGCCTTCCACCATGGAGAGCGCCGTTAGAAGCGGTGTTGCGGCGGCGCAGGCGGTGGTGAGCAGGTCTAACGGTTGAAGGCCCTTGTCCTAGCCCCCTTCTCATGCCACGCTCTGGAATCTCTGAGGCGATTAATGCCCCTCGACTATGAGAGCTGGACACACACCAGGAAGCTTTACGACCCAGAGGAGCTGGGGCAACGGATGAAAAAAGAGGGCACCACTATTCTGGTTGTAGAAGCCGATTTCATATTCGAGGAGGTCTTTCAGCAAGCCAAGGATTTAGGGTTCCTGGGAGTTTGTCGTAGCAGCCTGAACCATGTAGACCTGGATGCCGCCACCCGTCATGACGTGCTGGTAGTCAACACCCCCTGGCGAAACGCCCGAGCCGTAGCTGAGCTTGCCGTCGCTCTGATGCTGTCGCTGGCGCGCCGGGTCCCTCGCCTCGACAGTTATGTAAAGGAGGGTTACTGGCAAGACCCCGTGGAGGGTTACATCTCCTACCGGGGGATCGAGCTTCAGGGCAGCACCTTGGGCCTCGTTGGACTGGGAGGCGTGGGTCGCATTGTATCCAAGCTGGGGAGGGCCCTGGGTATGGAGGTCCTGGCTTACGACCCCTACGTCGGTCAGCTTGGACAACGAAAGTCTGGCTCCCTGCTGGTCACTCTAGACCGGGTGCTGGAAGAGTCACGGTTCCTCTCTCTACACACACCCTTCTCTGCCGAGACTATGGGCCTCATAGGTGAGAGGGAGTTGGGTATGATGAGAAAAGGAGCCTATCTAATCAACACCGCCTTCTATGGCCTGGTAGACGAACCGGCTCTGGTCAAACACCTGAGCTCAGGGCACCTGGCAGGGGCAGCCCTGGACGTTCACGATGCCCATCCCATTCCCCCCTCCAGCCCCTTGCTCAAGCTGAGTAACGTGATACTAACGCCCCATATTGGCGGCGCCACCGTGGAGACGATAGACCGCCATTCGACCATGATGCTGCAAGACATAAAGAGATACCTCCACGGAGCGAAACCGCGCCACCTGGCAAACCCCAAGGCATGGACGGGTCGTGGGCATTAACCTGCTAGCCCTGGATGTGGGGACCAGCGGAGTCCATTGCATGGTTACGGACGGCGAGGGTACCCCTCTCGCCACTAAAGATGGTCCCATCCGCTACTTCACGCCGAAGGGCGCCTCGGAGCTGACGCTGGAGTTCGATCCCCATGAGTTGCTGGATATGGTCGGCACCCTGGTTATCGAAGCTTTGAAGGAAGCCGGCATAACGGGTGGAGACATCAAAGCCGTGGGCGTTACAAGCCAGCGGCAGGGTGTTGTTTTCGTGGACCGGGAAGGCAAAGAGCTCCTGGTGAGTCCAAACATCGACCTGAGAGCGGTCTTTGAAGGCGCTGCCCTGGATGAGGAGGTGGGCCCGGACCTCTATCGAATCACCGGCCACTACCCATCACTGCTGCTGGCCCCCAGCCGTCTCCGCTGGCTGCAGAATAACCAACCCGCCGCATACGAACGGCTGGACCGTCTTTTAACCATTGCCGGATGGCTGGCCTTTCGGCTCACAGGCAGTTTTGCCTGTGAGCCTTCCCTGGCTGCAGGAGCGGGCCTGCTGGAGGTGGACACGGGAAAACGATGCAGCGCCCTGCTGAAGAAAATGGGTGTCCCTGAGTCGCTGCTGCCACCCCTTATAAAGGCTGGAGATGTGGTAGGAGAGCTTCTGTCACAGCCGGCCGGTGGCTGGGGACTGCGACCCGGGACGCCGGTCACTCTGGGCGGGGCCGATACTCAGTGCGGCCTCCTGGGAATGGGCCTCGTCGCCTCCGGCGAGACGGGCATTGTGGCAGGTTGGAGCTGTGCCGTTCAAATGCTTACGTCCACCCCATGCTATGATGACGGCATGAACGCCTGGGTCGGCTGCATTCCGCTGGAAGATTTGTGGGTATCGGAAGCTAATTTGGGGGACGCTGGTAATGCCCATCGCTGGTTGAAGGACACCCTCATAGGGAACGGCGGGTCCTGGGAGAAAGCCGATATTTTGGCCTCCTCGGTCCCCCTCGGTAGCGACGGTGTGTTTTCCTATCTGGGAACCAGCCCAATGAGCGCGGCAAAGGCAGGACTCAAAAGGGGGGGCATCCTCTTCCCCACGCCCATGCGATATCAGAAGCCCAGACCCGGTCACATGCTAAAGGCCTTCTGGGAGAGCTTGGCCTACAGCCTGAAGTCAAACTTGGGCGCCATCGAGCAAGTAACCGGAAAGGATGCGGAGGTCCTTTATCTGGGGGGAGGCATGGCCCGGAGTGAGCTCATGTCACGCGTTACGGCCAACGTCCTCAACCGGGAGATCAGGCGCAGCAACCTTCCCCAGGTGAGCGCGCGAGGCGCGGCGGTGGCTGCGGCTGTAGCGGCAGGCGTGTACGACGGGATAAGTACGGGCGTCCGTTCTCTGGCCCCAACGTGGGAAATCGTGGAACCAAACCCCACCGCCGCTCTGGAGTATCGGGAGCATTACCAACAGTGGAAAAGTCTATACCACAGGCTTCAGGACGGTGAGAGTGGCATCCAGTAGATGGGAAAAGGAGCGTGAGACCCTGTGCCAGGTTTGCCGTCGCCTGGTCAAGACGGGTCTGGTGGTAGGGTCCAGCGGTAACGTTAGTATGAGGCTGAAGACCAACGATGACGACCTGGTGCTCATCACCCCCATGGGACTGGCTCTGGAAGGGCTGAATCCCCATGAACTGGCGGTTATCGACCTGGAGGGAGAGCCGGTGGAGGAGGACCTACCCCCCTCATCCGAGTCGGCCCTGCATCTGATGGTCTACCGTCGTCGCCCCGACGTAGGGAGTGTAGTCCACGCTCACCCTGTTTTTTCATCCGTGGCGGCGGTTTCAGGACGGGAGATACCTCCTATAGTAGACGAGGTGGTCATCAAGATCGGCGGTAGCGTGCAAGTGGCTGAGTACGCCTTTCCAGGCACGGAGGAGCTAGCCGAGAAAGCCGTTGACGCTTTGGGGGACCGAATGGCAGTCCTCCTTAGGAACCACGGACTAATGACTGTGGGAAAGTCGGCGGAGGAGGCCTTGGACAACAGCCTCCTGGTAGAGCGTCTGGCGCAGATATTTTTGTATACTACCCTCTCTAAAGGCGCCAATCCATTGCCAGCGGAAGTCGTTAAAATAGAGGAAGAGCTGTACCGGATGCACCGGTCGGCGGAGAAAGCCAGCGGAGGACCCCATGGTATCGGTGCCTAGCTTCATCCTCCGACGGTTGTACGTTAAAGGCAGCTTGCTCAGCACTGATGCAGGGATGGAATTTCAGCTTCTAAACAGGCTGGGGTCCGGCTACGCCCGCCGTCTGCTGCCCCTGACCCTGGACGGCCACGACATCCCCCTGGACTGCTGCGAATTCCATGTGGACGGATCACGGGTCCCCTTTGCCAACATTTCCAGGGAGAACACCTTTACCATAGCCCTGAACAAGTTGATCACGGTAACGGCCAAAGGCGTAACGCTAACCAAAGAGCCCCACAACATCGGTATGGCCTTTGAGGTGGCGGGCCTGGGCGTTCTTAAGTTCGACTTCACCGACACCCCTTCCGATGGTTAACGTAGCATCGGCCCCCGTTGTGGCCGTCACCGGCTCCGCGGGATACATCGGTTCGCAGCTTCTCCAGGAGCTGGAAAACGAGACCTCCCTGGCGAAGCTAGTCGCCGTGGACCTTAAGCCTTTGACCATGCCCTTCCACAACATCGACGCCTATCGCTTGGACATCACCAAACCCCTGGACACGGTGTTCCACGACCATCATATAAACACTGTAGTGCACCTAGCCTTCGACTTGCGAGAGGGTCACAATCCCCAGGAGGCTCAAGCCATTCAGTCCAACAACCTCGTGGGGCTAGAGAACCTTTTGCGAGCGTGCCGGGCCGGCCGCGTTAGTAACTTCATCTACCTCAGCAGCCACACCGTTTATGGGGCTCGCTCAGACAACCCAGTCCCCATCACTGAAGAAGCGCCCCTTAGACCTGTGGTGCGGTTCCAATATTCCCAGACCAAGGTATTGAGCGAGGAGATTCTGCAGCGTTTTGCCCGGGAGAACCCCCAGACTGGCGTCACGGTGCTTCGGTGCTGCATGGTTCTCGGCCCAGAGGGCATTAGCCACGTGGCCAAAGCCTTCCAAAAGCCAGTCTTAATTAAGGTTACTGGCTACGACCCACCCCTACAGTTCATCCACGATAAGGACCTGGCGCGTATCCTGACTATCTTCAGCATGGAGCCCAGGCCCGGGGTTTTCAACGTGGCCGGCGAGAGTGTGGTGCGTTTCAGCCGTATGGCTCAGATCATGAGACAGAGGCTTATATCACTGCCATTCTTTATTGCGTATCCACTGGTCCAGATGAGCTGGAAGCTGGGCCTCCAAAAGGAGGCCTCCGCAGCGGGGCTGGGCTTTATCCGGCACCCCATAATCATGACCACGGGCAAACTCAAGCGAGCGACGGGGTACCGGTTCCAGTACACCGCCGAGGAGGCGGTAAGCTCCTACGCGGCATCAAATTTGACCTAACGTTTTTAGCAAGATCCCACTGGGCGGAGCCCCCAGCAATGGGTCTCTAGACGACTAAAAAAACCCTTGACTGGCCTTCCAAAGTATGCGACTATGGGGTACAATAATTGTAGACCAAACGACTAGACAATACCCGGAACAGGACTCATTGAAGAATACCACTCCCCTTTTTAAATTGACCGTCGAGTTCCCAGTGTCGTCATAACGTTACCTTTAATCTCCTATCCTCAACTGAGCACGGTGCCTAGAAACTAGAAGATGACTACCGCCAACAAAGAAGTAAATACCATAGCCAGCCAGGGTTACAAGTACGGCTTTGTCACCGATATCGAGGCCGACGTTGCTCCCAGGGGCCTAAACGAAGACACCGTCCGCTGGATCTCGGCCAAAAAGAGCGAGCCTGATTTCATGCTCCAGTGGCGCTTGAAGGCATTTCGATACTGGGAAAAACTTCTTCAAGGCCAGGAAACACCGTCTTGGGCCAACGTCCACTACCCACCCATCGACTACCAGAACATGATCTATTACTCGGCGCCCAAGACCAAGGAGAAGCTGGAAAGCCTTGACCAGGTAGACCCGGAGCTTCTAAGAACCTACGAGAAGTTGGGCATCCCCCTGGAGGAGCAGAAAAGGCTTGCCGGCGTAGCGGTGGACGCCATCTTTGACAGCGTGTCTATAGCCACCACCTTCCGGGAAGAGCTCGCCAAGCACGGCATCGTCTTTTGCCCCTTCTCCGAGGCCCTGCAAGAACACCCAGAGCTGGTGCAGAAGTACCTTGGATCGGTGGTCCCGTACAGCGACAACTTCTACGCCGCCTTGAACGCCGCAGTATTTTCCGACGGGTCTTTCTGCTACATACCCAAGGGTGTGCGCTGTCCCCTGGAGCTGACCACCTACTTCCGTATCAACACCGCCGAAACGGGGCAGTTCGAGCGCACCCTCATCATCGCCGACGAGGGGAGCTACGTAAGCTACCTGGAGGGCTGTAGCGCCCCCATGCGGGACGAGAACCAGCTTCACGCCGCCGTGGTGGAGCTCATCACCCATGACAACGCTGAAATAAAGTACTCCACCATCCAGAACTGGTACCCCGGTAACGAGGAAGGCAAGGGCGGAATCTACAACTTCGTCACCAAGCGCGGTAAGTGCCAGGGGAAGAACTCCAAGATATCCTGGACCCAGGTGGAGACCGGCTCCGCCATCACCTGGAAGTACCCCAGCGTCATCCTCCAGGGAGATAACTCCGTTGGCGAGTTCTACTCCGTGGCCCTGACCAAAGGCTATCAGCAGGCCGATACGGGCACCAAGATGACCCATATTGGCAAGAACACCCGCAGCAAAATCATCTCCAAGGCCATATCTGCGGGCCATGGAAACAACACCTATCGTGGGCTGGTGAAGGTCATGCCCAAGGCCGACAACGCCAGGAACTTCACTCAGTGCGACTCGCTGCTCATTGGAGACCAGTGCGGCGCTCATACCACTCCCTACGTCGAAGTACGCAACAGCACGGCCCAACTGGAGCATGAGGCCTTCACCTCCAGGGTAGACGAGGATATGCTCTTCTACTGCAACCAGCGGGGCCTGTCCACCGAAGACGCCCAATCGCTGATCATCAACGGATTCTGCAAAGAGGTGTTCCAGAAGCTCCCCTTCGAGTTCGCCGTGGAAGCCACCAGGCTTCTGGAGCTTAACCTGGAAGGCGCCGTCGGATAGAGGCCGCGCCAATGCTGGAAATCCGTAACCTATACGCCTCCGTTGGGGAGGTGGAGATCCTCAAGGGAATCAATCTCAAGGTTAAGGCCGGGGAGGTCCACGCCCTCATGGGACCTAACGGCTCGGGGAAGAGCACCCTGGCCTTTGTGCTGGCGGGAAAGCCCGGCTACGTCGCCACATCAGGCAAGGTGACGTACCAGGGCGAAGACCTGCTGGGCATGAAACCAGAAGACCGGGCCAGGGCAGGGGTCTTCCTTTCCTTCCAGCACCCCGTTGAGGTGCCTGGGGTACGCCTGGACCAGTTCCTCCGGGCCGGATTCAACGCTATCCACAAGAGCAAGGGTCTGGAAGAGCTGGACCCCCTCAAATTCGACCGGATGCTACGACAAAGGGTCAAGGTGGTGGGCATAGACCCAGCCTTGACCAAGCGCTCGGTAAACGACGGCTTCTCCGGCGGCGAGAAGAAGCGTAACGAGGTCTTGCAGATGGCCGTACTGGAGCCCACGCTGGCCATCTTGGACGAGCCGGACTCCGGCCTGGACGTAGACGCCCTTCGGACCGTGGCCCAGGGTATCAATCAGCTTCGGAGCCCCGAAAAAGCCATCCTTCTTGTCACCCACTACCAGCGGATTTTGAACTACGTTATCCCAGACTTCGTGCACGTCCTTGTCGACGGTCGGATAGTTAAATCAGGTGGCAAGGAGTTGGCGCTGGAGATTGAGGCCGAGGGCTACGAAAAGTTTGAACAGCCCCAGGAAGAAGCCATCCAGTCCCCTGGCTGAAAGATGCTCTCCCCATGACCCCAAGTCCCGCCACAGCAACATCGTCGTACATCGCCGCCCTCGAGGCCTTCGAGAAGGACGGCTTCAACCAAGACCCCGGGTGGACTCGCGCCTTACGGAAGGAGGCCATCGCCAGGTTCAGCGAGCTTGGCTTTCCCACCGCACGCCGCGGCAACGAAGAGTGGAAGTACACCGATGTAGGGCCCATCGCCCAAGCTCCTTTTAGACCGCCCACCGCTCCGGGAGTCGCAAAACTCGGCGCTTCAGCCCTTAAACGGTTCACCTTCGGGGAGCGCCGCTGGCACCGGCTCGTCTTTGTAGACGGCTCCTTCAACCAACGTCTCTCGTTCCTTTCTGCGCTGCCTACGGGCGTGAAGGTGCTGAATCTAGCCGAGGCCCTGAAGAGCCGTTCCACTCTGGTGCGGGAGCACCTGGCTGGCCACGCCGACTACTCTAACCAGGCCTTCACCGCCCTCAACACCGCCTTTGTACACGATGGAGCCTTTGTCCATGTGCCCGACGGCGCAGTGGTAGAGGAGCCCATCCATATCCTCTTTCTCACCACCTCCCGAGAGAAGGACACCGTCTCCCACCCCCGGGTCCTGGTCGTAACTGGTCGACACAGCAAGACCACCATCATTGAAAGCTATGGCGGTCTGACCGACGCCCGGTACCTATCTAACGCCGTGTCGGAGGTAGTAGTTGGCCCGGGAGCGTCAGTGGAACACTACCGGATCCAGCGGCACAGCGAGGAGGCCTACCACGTAGGCACCACGCAGGCGGTGCTGGGACGCGACGGGCACTTCTCATCGGTAACATTTGACCTGGGTGGCGCCCTGGTGCGAAACAACCTGAACGTCCTTATGGGAGACGAGGGGAGCAGTTGCATGCTCAACGGCGTCTATCTGGTAACCCGGTCCCAAAAGATAGACAACCAGGTCACAATAGACCACGCCAAGGCCCATACCACCAGCCGCGAGCTTTACAAGGGGGTTCTCGACGGCCAGTCCAAGGCCGTCTTCCACGGCAGCATCATTGTGCGCAGGGACGCCCAGAAGGTAGACGCCAGGCAGGAGGACAAGAATCTACTCCTATCGGACCAGGCGGAGGCCAATATTAAACCGGCCTTCTGGATATACGCCGACGACGTGAAGTGCGGCCATGGCGCCGCCACCGGCCGCCTGGATGAAAGCACCCTCTTCTACCTCAGAAGCCGTGGCCTGAGTGAAGATGATGCTCAGAGTCTGCTGGTGAGGGGCTTCGTCAACGAGGTCATCGAGACCATAAGTTGCGATCCCTTGAGAGCCCACATCGGTGATCTGGTGACCGCCACGCTGCAGGAGCTCTAGACTAGCCCTCGAGAGGCGTAACATGCTGGATGTAGCGAAAATAAGGCGGGATTTTCCAATCCTTTCGAAGCTGGTCTATGGTAAACCCCTGGTATACCTGGACAACGCCGCCACATCCCAGAAGCCCTCATCGGTAATCCAGGCCCTGGTGGACTACTACGAAGGCTACAACGCCAACGTGCACCGTGGCGTCCACGCCCTGAGCATGGAATCCACTCAACGGTACGAGGAAGCCCGGGAGAAGGTGGTCCGCTTCATTGGCGCTCCTGACTCCGAGAACTTGATTTTTGTCCGCAACACTACTGAGGGAATAAACCTGGTAGCGTCGACCTGGGCCGCCGCCAATATCGGCCCCGGCGATGAGATATTGCTGACGGAAATGGAGCACCACAGCAACCTTGTGCCCTGGCAGCGACTGGCTAAAGATAAGGACGCCCGGTTACGCTTCATCCCGGTGACAGATGAGGGGACCCTTGACCTGTCCAACCTGGACGCCCTCCTGAACCACCGCACCAAGCTAGTATCTATGACCCATATGTCCAACGTGCTAGGCACTATTAATCCGGTAAAAGACATCGCTCAAAAAGCCCACGCCGTGGGAGCGCTGATCCTGATTGACGCCGCCCAGAGCGTGCCTCATATGCCGGTGAACGTAACAGACCTGGGTTGCGACTTTTTGGCTTTTTCCAGCCATAAGATGCTGGGCCCCACGGGCATCGGCGGGCTTTATGTCAGCTCTCCGGTGCTGGAACAAATGGAGCCTTTCCTCAGCGGCGGCGAGATGGTCCAGGAGGTAACCTTCGATTCTGCCACCTGGAACGATCTGCCTATGCGCTTTGAGGCAGGGACGCCCAACATCGCTGGCACCATTGGTCTCGGGGCCGCCGTTGACTACCTCGAATCGCTGGGGATGGACCAGGTCCGCGAGCACGAGACCCAGCTTACGGGATATGCCCTGGACGCCCTCAAGGAGCTCAGCGAGGACTTCAATTTCTACGGACCCGCAGATCTATCCATCAGGGGAGGAATTATCTCCTTCTACTCCCCCGACGTACATCCCCACGACCTGGGGACGCTCCTGGACCAAGAGGGCATTGCCATCCGTGCCGGACACCACTGCGCCATGCCCCTCACTCGTGATAAGCTGGGCGTGGCGGCAACGGCCAGAGCCAGTTTTTACATCTACAACACCGAAGAAGAGGTAGACCTGCTGGTGTCCACCCTAAAGAAGGCCCTCCGATACTTTAGCAAGACCCCTACGGGCACAACACGGAGCGGATAAGAGGAACACCTTTCCATGATTCTGTGGGTATCCACCTTCCACCTCAAAATAACCCACCGTTCATTCTAGCTCTCGCTTATGCAAGACACCTCTTTCGAGCAGCTTGATGACCTCTATCAGGAGGTTATCCTAGACCACTATCGCAGCCCCAGGAACCAGGGCGAGATACCCAATCCTAACGTCTCTTCTCGTGGCTTCAACCCTTTCTGCGGTGACGAGGTGATACTGGGTTTGAAGCTGGATGCCAACAGCAAAGTTGAATCCATTGGTTTCAAAGGCCAAGGATGTTCCATAAGCCAGGCCTCAGCCTCTATCCTCACCGAGCTGGTTAAGGGGAAAAGCCTTGAGGAAGCTCAGGAGCTTTCGCAGCTATTGCGCCGCCTGATGAAGGGCCAGGAGCTTTCCGACGAGGAGGTGGAGCGTCTGGGCGCAATGGAGGCCCTGCAGGGAGTGCGACAGTTCCCCATTCGCATCAAGTGCGCTCTGTTGGCCTGGGCAACCCTGGACGACGGCATTGAGGAGTACCGGGCAGAGACTGGAAAGGGCAAAGAAGCAGATTCTTCCCCTCCCGACTAGTCGGGATATCGGGGTCAGAATGACAGACCGTTCTTTATGAATGCCCCTCTGTCATTCTGAGGAGCACCAACCTTGGCGGCGTTATATGCTCATGGTTCGATCCCGATAACGGGACAGGACACACTCACCATGAGCGGGAATAAAACCGCTTACCATGAATGGAAATAAATCCCGCTCACCCCGAGCTTGTCGAGGGGTCAAACTGAGCTTATCGAAGGACGAAGAATCTCATCCTGCTCACACTGACCCATCATTCCAACAATAACGGTCGGGGCTGGCATACCATTTTTAGATTCTTCGCCCCGATGCCACATCAGAGCTCGGAATGACATGAAGTCACTCTGAAAGAACCAACTGTCATTCTGAGGAGCACCGATTTTTCGGGGTGACGAAGAATCTCATCCTGCTCACGCGACCCACTATTCCAACAATAACGGTCGGGGCTGGCGTACCATTTTTAGATTCTTCGCTTCACTCAG
>JAPULR010000169.1 GCA_027294635.1 Chloroflexota bacterium
TCCCAATCTGGAGATGGAAGAGTTGTTCGCTCCCGTGTTCTTCACATGCCTGACGACACCATTGTTGTGAAGTCGGTACAGACAGATTAGTAGTCTTCTAGGTAGGCGTCTGTGCCCGACGGTAGGCCATATGGACTCCTCAGGCATCCAATCCTGGCGGTGGACAACCTATCCTCGGCTGACGAGCTAGTAGTCAATGATCGTCACATTCGGCGATCCCAGGCAACGGAGCCGCGGGGACCAGCCCGGCAACCTGCGGGTTGATTGACAGCTCCCGTAGGCGTTGCTAACATGGCCCCAGCCTGAGCTGAGGCCCCCCTTGGTCCAACAGAAGAAGTTCCCCAAGATAACCGACAAAGAGCTGGACCGGCTGAAACAGCTCCTGGGCGTGGAGCTTGAGGTCAAGGAGCCCTTCAACCGCTACGCCACCCCCGACACCATTCGTCACTTTGCCCACGGCATCGGCGACATCAACCCTCTGTTCACCGACGAGGAGTACGGCAAGTCCACACGCTGGGGCTCCGTTATAGCCCCGCCCACCTTTTTGTTTAGCTGCTTTGGCCGGGGAGCGCCCCAGGGCTTGCGTGGTATCCACAGCATGTGGGGCGGCGCCTCCTTTGAAATGTATGAGCCCCTTCCCTCTGGAACCTGCATTTTAGGCACAGTAGCCCTTAGCGGCCTAACCCCAAAGGAAAGCAAGTTCGCCGCCCGGACCATCCTGCAAGAGCACACCTACACCTTTAGAACGCCGGAGGGAGGAAAGCTGGGCAAAGTGCGGGAGTGGCACCTGCGGACGGAGCGGGATACCGCCCGCCAGCGCGGCAAATATGACCGGATGGAACCCGCCAGCTACTCCAATGACGATATCGAGCGCATCTTCGCCGACTATGACGGGGAAGAGGTCCGTGGGGACACCCCACGATACTGGGAGGGGGTGGAGCCCGGTCAAGAGCTGCCCCATGTGGTAAAGGGCCCTCTGCGGATAACGGATAACGTGGCATGGAAGGTCGGCTGGGGTTTCCGGCCCTTCACCTATGCCCACAAGCTGGGGGTGGAGTACTACAAGAAGCACCCTATGGCATATATCGATAATGAGCAGGGCGTCCCCGATGTGCCTGAAAGAGTCCATTGGGACCCGGACTTTGCCCGTAGAGTAGGGGTGCCCTCGTCCTACGATTTCGGTCCGCAGCGGGTGGCCTGGCTGGCCCAGGTGGTCACCAACTGGATGGGCGACGATGGCTTTATAAAGAAGTTCTGGGGTGAGGTGCGCCGGTTCAACCTGGTGGGCGATACCCACTGGCTCAAGGGCAAGGTCACCGCCAAGCGAGTTGAGAACGGCCAGCACCTGGCGGAGGTGGAGCTGTGGGGCCGCAACCAGCGCGACGAAGAGACCATCCGGGGAGGCGCCGTCATCGCCCTCCCTACCAAAGAATGACGCAAGAGCCCCCGCAACTCCGACCAAAAGCGACGCTTAGATGACTACGGCGCTGGAAGGGCTACGTGTCCTGGATCTGACAGAGCCCGAAGGCCACCTGTGCGGCCGCCTGCTGGCAGACCTCGGAGCCGAGGTTATCAAGGTTGAGCCACCCCGGGGAGACGCGGCCCGCCACATGGGACCCTTCAAAGGGGATTTCCCGGATCCTGAGGCTAGTCTCCCTTTCTGCTACCTCAACACCAACAAGAAGAGCGTAGTGATAGACCCTTCTACTACCGAAGGCCGCGCCAAATTCAAGGCGCTATCCCTCACCTCCGACGCCATCATCGAGACCTTCCCACCCGGCACCATGCAGGGATGGAACTTAGACTACCCCTCCCTCCAAAAAGACAACCCCGGCTTGGTAATGGCCTCCATCACAGGATTCGGGCTGTCGGGTCCGTACAGCCAATTCAAAGCTCCAAGCATAGTGTGTGCCGCCATGGGCGGCGTCATGTATCTCTGCGGCTCTCCAGACAAACCACCCCTGGCCGAACCCAACGACCAGCCTTACCATCTGGCCTCGGCTTTTGCCGCCCTCGGCGTGCTGTTGGCCTTGCGCCACCGTGACGCCACCGGACTGGGCCAGCGGGTCGAGGTCTCCTGTCAGGAGGTACAGGCGGCGGAGCAGCACATCATCGTCAACTACAGCGCCAACGCCAACGTGCTAAAGCGTGCCGGCAGCCGTACCCCCATCGGAGGGGGGATGCCCTATGGCGTCTACCCCACCAAGGACGGTTTTTGCCACCTGGTAGTGATCTCTACTGCCCACTGGCGCAGTTTTGTGGAGTGGATGGGAACCCCCGACGCCCTCACCGATCCTATCTGGGACAACCGCCATACCAGAATTGCCAACGGCGACCTGATTGAGCACCTGACGACCCAGTTCACCCGGGAGCTTCCCAAGGCGGACCTGTTCTCTCAAGGGCAGGCACGACACGTCACAGCGGCGCCCATCAACCGCCCCGACGAGTTCGTCCAAGATCCCCACACCCTGGACAGGGAGACCTTCCAAACTGTTCATCATCCCGCAATTGGAGAATGTAAGTTGGTACGCTCTCCCTTCAGGCTGAGCGCAACCCCCGCGAAGGTTCTGCGCCCTGCCCCAGCCCTGGGACAGCACACAATGGAAATTCTGGATGGGGTCGGAGAGGCGCTTCCACGGCGCCAGGCAGGTCGGCCAAGCAACTCCTCTCTACCCCTATCCGGCATAAGGGTCCTGGATTTCAGCCAGGCCATCGCCGGTCCCGTGTTGACCCAGCACCTGGCATCTTTCGGCGCCGAGGTTATCAAGATAGAGTCACAGGCCCACCAGCAGCGGGGCAGAGTTAGCGAAGGCATGGACCACCGTATCCTTCTTCAGCAGCGAGTTACCTTCGCCGACATCAACCGAAACAAGCGCTCTATAACCGTCGATCTGAGCACCGAGGAGGGCCGTCGGCTTATCCGACGCCTCGTTCCCCATTGCGACGTGGTGGTGGAGAACTTCAGCCCGCGGGTAATGGACCGGTGGAATCTGGGCTACGAAGAGCTGCGAAAGCTACGACAGGACATAATCATGGCACGGTTGCCGGGGTTCGGC
>JAPULR010000017.1 GCA_027294635.1 Chloroflexota bacterium
ACCTCCTCTTCAACTACCTCTACATCAGGCTTAACTTCTTTGGTTGCGGGTCTGGTGCCATTACGGTGAACCGCTTCCCTGCTGGGCTGGTAGATTTCAACCGGAACGGTACGCTTTTCCCCGGCCTCACTCTCCAGATAAACGTTGCAGTTTAGGCACCCAACCTTTACCGGAGGATTTTCCTTACCCTTAAAAAGGTCACGGGCAGAGATGTAATGCTGGTTGTTCCAGATCTCCTTGATGGAGTGGGTCTCCACGTTGCCGAAGTCCTGATCGGCGTCTGTAAGGTAGCAGCAAGGGGCGTATCCACCATCCCAGTTGACCACGGCGCTTCGCCATAACCGCCAGCAACGACGGCCTGTTTCCGCGAAGGGTTTATCGAACGGCTGCTCTCGCTGGTAGTCCATATTTCCAACGGGCTGCCAGCGACGCGCCACTTCTGTGTCATCTTCGCCGTGGGGGAAGTCAACCTTCTTAAAGACTATGTTATCCACCCCAAGATCCCTGGCCATCTCTCGAGCGTCGGGTATCTGGTGCTCGTTCTGGCGCATTACGATGAATTGCCACTCGATAAAGGGTGTCTTGTAACCTAGCTCTTTCTTCTTTTCCACCAAGAGGCGAATGTTGTCAAGGACTCTGTCGAGATGACCCCCCACTCGATAGACTTCGTAGACCTCCTGAGTGGTGCCATCAAGCGAGACGATGAGGGTATCCAGCCCCGACTTAACCAAGGATTCGGCCATCTGAGGAGTGAGGGGCTTGTTGAGGTTGGAGCTTATTATAGTGGCTACATTGGCCTTGTTAGCGTAGGCCACAAACCGGTCTATCTGCTTGTTAAGGAAAGGCTCACCCCAACTGTAAAGAGTAAGCCAGATGCAGTAGTCCTTGATTTCATCGATTATCTTGGTGTAGGTCTCAAAGTGCATTACCCCTTTCTGCCGATTGATGGTACCTAACCCGGTATGGCAGAGGGGGCACTTAAGCTGACAGATGTTGGTGGTGTCTATTTCCCACTCGTAGGGGTACCCTGAGACCCTGGTTCGGCCTACGCGGAGCTGGAACTCAACACGCCAGAAGTTGAAGAACTTCTTCCAGCCCCAGTGGCGGAGGGCTATCTCCATCCGTTGCTTGGCCCTGCCTCTAGCAACGGACCCGATAGCTGATCTGTTGACTTGTAAAGTCCGCTCAAGGGCCCAGATGGTCCTCATAAAAACGGACGCTCTTAATGACACGCTAACCTAACTCCCACAACAACGTTTTCTTGCTGCATCCCTGACCATTACCATAGTAATCGTAGGACTGTTGCGCCATGTTAATTGGTAACCCTTTTGGGGTCAAGTAAAAGACATGAATTTTTGCACCAAATCTTACAATTTGCCTGGCCGGTCCGTCTCTTGATACCGCTTTCGACCCACCAACAGCTCTGCCAGCGCCAGGTGGCTCAAGCTCTTTCACCCTATATTGGGGGATTACTCTGGCTAAATTGGTTGGAGGCGCTTCTATTCCACTCTAGGTAACCATCCGACCTAGGAGCTCCTTCAGCTTAGGAGTCCGGCTTAACTCCCGACCAAAGGCGCCAAAATCCTCCTCGGTCCAGATAGAAGCCTGACGCTGGAAACGTCCCTGGGGAGAGTAGTTGCAGAACCGTACCCCAACTTGGCCGTCCTCGTACTCCAGTAGCTGGATGGTTGGGGCCCAGTGGTCGTGGATAACGGAGACCTCTTCAGTAATTTGCCCCCTGCCCCAGGGAAGCTGAAAAGGCCTGGGAAGCTGTCGTTCAGGAAACATGGCTAACCCTCGTTAATAACGTGGAAAGTGCCGACGGCTAAATACACAGGTGGAACCTAGCGGATCCGCCTTCCCCCCTGAAAGACGGCCCAGACGTTTCTGATTGCTCCTATATCTGAAAGAGGGTCCCCGTCAACTAGGATCAGGTCCGCCAGCTTCCCTACCTCAACGGTGCCCACCTGGTCTAGAGTCCCGGTTATCTCCGCGGCGATACGGGTGGCCGACTCGATAGCCTGCATAGGGGTAAGCCCGGCCTCTATCATCACCTCCATCTCATGAACAATGGTGCCGTGACGCACCGGAGAGCCGCCTGCATCGGTGCCTGCGGCTATCTTCACTCCAGCATCCAGCATACGCTTGAAGCTGGCCTTGGAAGAGTCGCGGCGGGCTTCGGCGCTATCTATCTCTTCTTTGGGCAGGTCCCACCTCGCCGCCGCTCGGAGGCGGTAGTCCCAGGTAGACAGAGTCGGAACCGCCACGGTGCCCTTTTGGGCCATCAGTTTGGCCGTAGCATTGTCGATGTGCGTGGCGTGCTCTATAGAGTCTATACCAGCTTCCACCGCCTCGGTAGCGCCGGCAGAGCCGGTGCAGTGGGCCGCCACCTTGAGCCCGACCCCGTGAGCAAGCTGCACCACCAACCCGGCTATCTCAGGGCCAAGGGTCGCGTAGTCGCTTCCGTCCTCGCGGGTTCCAGTGGCGCCTACCTTTATTAGGCCAGCTCCCCGGGCAATCTGATCCATCACCACCTGTCGCATCTGCTCCGGCGACTCAATGGTGTGGACCATGGCATAGGGCCAGGTGGTGGGAGCCTGTATCCACTGGCCAGCGGCGGTTATGCGAGGGCCGGGGATGGACCCGGTGGCTACCTGCTGAGCCAGGGTAATGCTGATTCCATAGGGCGAACCCACATCTCGGGCGGAGGTCTGCCCGGTCATGAGGGCCCGGCGGGCGTTAGCCGCCGCCTTCACCAGCAATACCTCAGGCAGGTCGTCATTCATGGCCGGGACACCGTTCTGGCCGCCATCGCCGGCAAAATGCTCGTGACAATCAAAGGTGCCAGGCATAAGGGTAAGGTCTTCACCGTTGATGTCCTCGTAATGAGGATGGGCCGATGGTGTAACGTTACCCTCGCCAATCCAGCTTATGACACCGTTCTCCACCGCCACGTTTACCGATGGTATCGGTTCAACGCCGGTGCCGTCGATAAGCCGTACATTCCTGATAAGCAGGTTCATCTCGTCCTCCTTGTTGCTGGCTTAAGGGACAGAACAGGTCAAATATTTGGTGACCAGTAATGGCCAAAATGAAGCGTTGTGAAGGAGGGAAAAAGCTGGCGCCATGCTAGCATCGGTTGCTGAACAGTGTCAAGGAGAGCCAGCGCCTGGGCAAAATATGTACACTTGGCATCAAACTTAGGGCAACTTCATCGAAGCTGAATAATTTGACGCCAAACTTTGAGCAACCTTATAATGGCCCGAACATTCCCATGTAAATTTAAGGAGGCAGGTGCTAATGATTAACGGCTATAAGGTAATCGATGCAGATGCCCACATGCAGGAGCCCTTGGACCTTTGGGACAAGTACGTTGAGCCTTCTTTCTACGACCGGCGCCCAATCATAAAGGAACACCGGTATCGTCTGTTCTTCGAGTACGAGCCTGGTGAGCTCTACCCTGCCCAGGCCGCCGGTAAGGACCAGATGGGCCGGCTGCGACCCACGGAGATACTGGAACGCCAGCCCACAAAGTACGGTGTGGCTTACGAGGAGTGGTGGAGCGCCGAAAGCCGCCTCCAGGACATGGAGCGCTACGGCTGGGACAAGATGGTGTGCATTCCAGGCACCGGATCCCAGCCCCTTAAGCTAGAGGACAAGGACCCAGACCTGATGTGGGCCCTGACACGCGCGTACCACAACTGGGCTCACGACTTCTGTAGCGCCGACCCCTCAAAGCTAAAGATGGTGGCATCCATCCCACCCTACGACATGGAGAACACCCTGATTGAGTTCCGCCGGGCTGTCGCCGACCTTGGCGCCGTCACGGTAATGATGCCAAAGCCGCCGGAAGGTAAGTTCTGGCACGAGGAGGAGTACACACCCTTCTGGAACCTGGCAATAGAGCTGGACGTGCCCATCTCCTTCCACGGTGTGCAAAGCGGCTCCCCTCACACGGGAAAGCGCTACCAGGGCGTTCCCGGTACCCTCATAGCTCTGGAGCACGCCATCGGTTTTCCCTTTGAAAACATGATCTCCCTGGGCCACCTCATCTACACCGGAGTCCTGGAGCGGTACCCCAATTTGCGTGTGTCGATGCTGGAAGGAAACGCAGGTTGGGTGCCTTTCTGGCTGGGTCGGTTGGACGACCACGCCTCGGGCCGTCAGGCTATCTTTGTTATCGAAAGCCAAAACCCAATGACCATGCTGCCCAGTGAGTACTTCAAGCGCCAGGTCTTTGTTGCCTGCGACGGCGACGAGTTCGCCCTGCCCGGGGTCGTCAGCCTGATAGGCTCCGATAACCTGCTCTGGAACACCGACTACCCACACCCCGATGCTCCCGACCCCAACAAGGCTCTGCCCGATTTTCTAAACCAACCCATCCCCGAGGAGAGCAAGAGAAAGATCCTCTGGGACAACCCAGCGCGGCTTTATGGCGAGCGAGTCGCCGCAGACAGCTAAGTCTTGACTACTAAAGCCAGGTTTACGTTACCAAGGAGAGGCCCGCTTCGAGACGAAGCGGGCCTCTTAGTCACTGAAACATTCTACAAAGCCAACTGTATCCCCCTTGTACCATAGTCCCAGCCAACAAATCTTGACGGTAAACATAGTATCATGTTACAAAAGTAGTAGAATGCTACAAGCTGGAATTTAACTATGCCTCTAATTGAGTACGGTTGTTACGACTGTAGAAAAGTCAGCGAGGCCCTGGTGAGGGATAGGAACGCCATCCCCGCTTCGGTCACTTGCGAGCACTGTGATAGCAAAAACACGGTGAAGCTCATCTCTCGGGTGAACTACAAGATCCACAAGAAAGCTAAGTATGATGACGACTTCTTGGGCAAAGCGATGCCCGCCATGAGGAAAAAGAAGGAGACGGCGCAATACTTTGCCGAAGGCCCCAGGGCCTCTGACGAGGCCAAGATGTACGAGATGGGGGAGCAGATAGGCGAACGTATCGACCGCATGATTGAGTCCAGCTTCCCCAAGAAATAAGCCTCAAAACCGAAGCGGTTAGGGAAATTTAAGTGAGTCCCGATGTATCGGGGCTCACTTTTTCTCTACACTTACCGGAAAGCTAACTCCAAGTGCAAGTTCCTGGGCAGGTTCGCAAGCCCGTTTCCACGTCTCACCGACTCTATGTCATGCTGAGTGAAGCGAAGCATCTATACCCAAGCTACCGGCCAAGGGAGCCCTTTAAGAACCTGAGGTGAGATGCTTCAGTCGTCCTCCCGATTTGTCCCGATAATCCCGACATCGGGAATAACGGGACCTAGTCGGGACTTCCTTCAGCATGACCCCGATGTGACATCGGGGTGAGGCGAACGAGACGCAGGTTGGCAAAGCCTACTCGTACCGCAGAGCCTCGGCGGGGTGGATACGGCCTGCCTGCCTTGCGGGAAGGTAGGTAGCTAGCATAGAAAAAAGGTAAGCGATGGCGATAATTATGATGATCTGTATCCAGGGTACGGTAAAGCGTATCCCTTCAAGGTCGTCCTGAAAGTCCTTCACCAGGTTGAAAGATACAATGGACCCCAGGGCCACTCCAATGGCCACACCCAAAAGGGCGACGAAGGACGACTCTAAAAGGAACATTAGCTGTATCATGCCCTGGCGATAGCCAATGGCCCTCAGCACCCCTATCTGCTGCCTTCGCTCCACAACGGCCCTCAAGCTGATCACCCCCAGAGCGGCGATGCCAACCACCAGTCCCATCCCCATAAACCCGGTTAGTAAATTGTTAAAGGCCCTATTGACGGCAATCTGCTCATCAATTACCTCCTCCAGGACCTCGGATTCCATCCCGTTCTCCAGAAAAGAGGCTTCCAGCCTTCTTGAGGTCTCTTTCACGTCCACGCCTTCGGCTGTCCTGAACCTGTAGGTTGTCAGGGGGATAGGAAAGGGAAACGCCTGGTCCACGCTGGCCTTAGAGGTAACGAGCCCTCCTGGGTTGTCGGTGACAATCTCCAGAACACCGATAATCGTGTAGGAAAGTCGCTTATCGGTCCGGGTCTCCAGAACCTCTATCTCTATGGGAGACATGGTCTCGTCCTCAATGAACAACCCTTCCACCTCAAAGGAGCCGAAACCCTCCTCAAAGTCATCCCCCTCCGCGCTGGGCACCGCCGAGGAATCTATTACCGCAAGGCTGGGGTCCAGCCTAAGAGCCTGCCACACCTCCGCTTTGGTAGGACCAAAGCCATCGGCGATGATCTTAAAATCGTACTCCGTCGCGTCAAGGAAACCCTCGTCCGCGGCCTGAAGGCTAAAGCTCTCCCACCTCTGGCTCTCCGCACCCGGCTGACGGGCTCGCACTGGCGCCGTGACATAGCCTCCAATGGCTTCAAAGTCAGAAAGGGCAAGATTAGGCTTGTCCTCAATGGCCGCTCTAATATCGCCGATGGGGTTATTAGGGGTCACTATGGCTTCGATATCCCAGTGGCCGGTTACCTCATCGGTATCGGCGAAGGCGTTGCTGAAGGCGTTGGTCAAAATAGACATGACGATCAGGGTGAATATTACCAGGGCGAACATAGCCAGGGTCAGCCCGGTGCGGAACTTGGCACTCATAGGATAGGCCACGGCAGTCACCAGAACGGGACGCAGCTTGCCGATGCCGGAAGTGAGAAAAGTGATGGCTCTCAACAGCAGGTCGGCGTTATACATAACGGTCCACACCGCCGCCGCCACCATAGCTATCCCGGAGACGAAGAACATCTCGATATCGGAATCAAGGTGGCCAATGACCGGCTCCAAAGTGTCGAAGGGTAGGACCCACCATGCCAGCATCACGATGCCGATAAAGGTAAAAGCCAGCCGGTCTATCAACTCGGGGCGTGTATCGGTCCGCCCCAAGACAAGAGGGAGCGTCATCGCCACGCCAATAAGCACCAAAGCGATGGCTATCATAGAGGAGGCCACGGTCTCAGAAACTATACCGTGGGCCAGGACAACTACCCCGCCGACGGCGGTCAGAATTCCCATCACCGGGGCCGCAGAGGGCCACCGGGTTGCCACAAGGCGCAGCATGAGCCCCAATCCGATGATCATAAAGGAGACGCCAATGACAAAGGGGGCCGTTTGGTCCCAAGGTCCCGCTCCTAGGAACATCAGGAGAGAGCCAAGCAGGAAGGTGAGCCAGCCGCGGCGGAAGTAGGGCCAGGAAAAGCGCAACAGGGCTACAAAAACATCGGCTATCCACGGTAGGACTAAAGCCCATAGCGCAACCCCACCAAGGGGGAGCAGAGCGGCAGAAACCCGTTTGCGGCCTATGTTGATAAAGAACCTTACTAAGAATAAAAGAGGCCTTATTAGAGCCCGTGCCACCATCAGGAGACGCTGCGAAAAAGACTCTTCTCCGCTTATCACAATTGTCTCAGGCAGACCCCGCACCGCCTCGACGATATTCATGCGGCTGACCCTGTAGGCCGATACGGCCACGGTGATGAAGGTGATTATCATCCCCAGGCAATAGGCTACAATGGCGCTCCGAGGCTCGATGTGGTAAGTGAATCGAAAGCTGTCGTCGGTGCTGCCGATAATCTGGTTGGCTATGGCCATGATGCCTATGGCCACCCCCAGCCCTATCGAGGTGCCTACGGCGGCGGCCACCAGGTCGTAGGCCGTGCCCTCAAACACAAACATCTGCACCAGGTGACTCCGCTTTGCCCCCAGAGCGCGGGTCATTCCCATCTCCGTGCGGCGGGCCGCCGCCAGCATGACGAAAATCAGGAATATGAGGAGGATGCCCACCATCACGGAGAACAGCCCCAACACTAAAAAGAAGGCGGTGACCTGGCTGCTAACCTCGTCGGCCAGCTCCAAGAAAAAGCGCTTTATCTCAAAGACGCGTATCTCCGATAGATTGCCAAAAAGGGTATCCGCCTCCCCTTCCAACTGAGCCAGCCCGCCGCCTTCAAGAACGTCGAGCGCCTCCTCCTGCACGTCACTGTCAGCAAGGACCCGTATCAGCCCACCGGTAACGGCCGGGCGTTGGAGCCCCTCCCGAAGCTCTCTCATATCAGCTTGAAGGTTGCCAGACAGGTCCGATTCACGCTGCTCCAGGAGGCCAAGGACATCCTCCCTATTGAGGAGAAGCTTTAACTCCTCGGCTACCTGGGGATCGGCAAAGATCACCCGAAGCCTGGTCGCAACGTCTTCGCTGAAGTCCTCCCCGCTTACCTCATCGCCCTTGTTAGAGACGGCGATAAAGTTAATCTGGCCCGGTCTGTTAAAGATGATCTGACCCCGCTTCAGGGGCATCAGGATGGTAGAATCCGCCCCGGCAAGGCCACCATCTTCGACTATCCCCTCCACCTGATATTCAATCTCCTGGTCCTCCAGGAACAGCTTAACCCTGTCTCCCACCTGGGCGTCCAACTGCTCCACGGCCTCCTCATTCACCAGGACCCCGTCATCTGACAGGTCCTTCAGGGAAGAGGACACCCCGGAGACCAGGGCAAATTCTCCAAATCCCTGGAGCAGGTCCGGGTCCACCGCCACAATCCGGGTCTGGCCTTCGGTAAGGGAGGTGCGGAGGTTCAAGGAGGGCACCGTTTCGCCGATGTAAGGCACCATTCCATCGATGGCGTCAAAGTCAGCCAGTTCCCGCTGAAGGTCGTCAAATTGGCTTCTTGGGAAGAAGGCCGGCGCACCTGGCCCAAATTGCCCGCTGTCCCGTGTCGAGGTCAGGAACTCATCAATGGTCCCCAACCCCTCAAGGGTCACCTTGCGAATGGAGAAGCTGATGGTATCTCCGGTGCCGAAGGCTGCGGCGATTATCACCGCACTGAGCATGGAGCCGACTATGATTAGAATTGTCTGAGCGCGGCGCCTGGGAATGTTGCGCAGACCCAGCTTCAGCATTATGCGGTTACGCCAGGCCATGACGGACACAACGCCCACAATTACAAGAACGATGGCCAAGAATATGACCATCAAAAGGTTCATGGATACGCCGAAGAGCTCTTGCACTAGTCTCTCGGCTCCTGGGACTCGGCTTCTTCTTTGGCATCGGCCACAGCAGCGGAGCTGAGGCCATCGTCAACAATCCGGCCGTCCCGCATCCGAACGATGCGGTGCGCCATCTGGCCCACATCCAGAGAGTGGGTTACCAGCACAAAGGTCTGGGCTTTTTCCCGGTTCAGCGAGGACAGAAGGTCCATTATCTCCCCGGCGGTTTCGCTGTCCAGGTCCCCTGTGGGCTCGTCGGCCCACACGATGCCCGGGTCGTTTACCAGTGCTCGGGCAATGGTGACCCTCTGCCGTTGACCCCCGGAAAGCTCTCCCGGAAGGTGCCGCGCCCAGTCAGTCAGTCCAACTTTTTCCATCATCTCCAAAGACTTTCTGCGAGCACTCTTTGAGCTGACACCGGACACCAGAAGAGGCATCTCCACGTTTTCCACAGCCGTCAGCACAGGCAGGAGATTGTAGAGCTGAAACACAAACCCCATGTGCCGCGCTCGATAATCGCTCCGTTGGTCGTCCGGGAGCTTGTGCAGCTCCATATTATCAATCCAAATCTCGCCTGAGTCGGTGGAATCCAGCCCCGAGAGACAGTTTAAAAGGGTGGTCTTGCCGCAGCCGCTGGGGCCCATTATGGCCACCATCTCTCCCCTTCGGACGTTGAGGTCTACTCCCCGCAGGGCCTCAACCTTAATCTTTCCTGTGTCGTAGGTCTTATACACCCCACTGGCCGATATGATAGTGTCGTTCACTTAAATCCCGTCCTATACTATTGTCGAGACGTAGGCTTAAACCGCTTTTATCGGAAAAAAACACCGCTGAGAACAATATCAGATTTCCCTCTCTAAGAATACACCACGAATTACGAGACAAAACAACTCACCTGACTCCAGACATTTTTCAACTTGGTTGCGGGCGATATCGATAATACCTGCCGTCCTCACATACGTAATTGGTAGAAGGAAAGATCTTGCTATCGGTCAAAGGTACGACTCAGACAACGGGGTACCGCCAAAGCGAGCACTCAAATTCACTCAGGCTGAAAGAACGAGCCTCATGGGATATACTGTGGCATGCATATTAGCTGCCTGGAATTTAGTATGCAGTCCACTTCTTGAAATGAGCCCCGAGGCCTAATATGACTGGGTCAAAAGACCCAGGAGCGGTGGGGAAATGCCCACTAAGAGACTCGATGGAGAGGGGTAATGGCTCAACCTACTGAATTAGAATACGACGTTGTAGTGGTGGGGGGCGGAAACGCCGCCATGTGCGCCGCCCTATCGACCCGGGAAAAAGGGGCCAGGGTCCTGCTTATAGAGAAGGCCCCTGCCGACGCCCGGGGAGGCAACTGCCCCTACACCGGGGGAGGGTTTCGCTTTACCCACAACGGCGCCGAGGATCTCAAGCCTTTGCTGGCTGACCCTTCGGTGTTGGATGGGCGGGAAGAGGAGGTCAGCCCCTATGCCGCCCAAGACTATCGAAAGGACATGCTGGAACGGACGGGAGGACTGACGGATCCGGACCTCCTGGACACCCTAATCACCGAGTCTTACCCCACGGTGCTGTGGATGGCTCGGGAGGGAATAGAGTTCGAACTGGGCGGCAGTGCCCGAGACAGCGGAGGCAGGAACCTAGGGGGCCGGATCGGCGTCACCGCCGCGGGTTCTGGCCCAGGGCTGATAAATATGCACTACGCCGCTGCCCGCAGACATGGGGTGGACGTGGTATACGAGACCAAGATGCTCAAGCTTCTTCAGGACTCCCACGGCGCGGTAAAGGGAGCTTTGATCAGAGACAAGGAAGGGGTGCAGGAGCTGCACGCCGGGGGAGTGGTCCTGGCCTGCGGAGGCTTTGAGGCCAATCAGGAGATGCGACTGAAGTACCTGGGCGGCCAGTGGGAGCGGGCCAAGGTTCGCGGCTCCAAGTACAACACCGGCGACGGACACCGGGCCGCCCTGGCAATCGGCGCCAAGACGGCGGGACAGTGGACAGGCTACCACGGCACTCCCATAGACCTGGACGCCCCAGACACGGGCTCTCCGGACTCAGTAGACCGTCTGCCGCGCCGCTCCTACCCTTACGGCATCATGCTTAACCTCCGGGGTCAGCGGTTTGTAGACGAAGGCGAAGACTTTGCCCTGAACAACTTTGTTGAGATGGGAAGTAAGATTCTGAAGCAGCCGCGGGGAATAGCCTTTCAGGTCTTCGACAGCAAGGTAGAAGCCCTGCTGGAGCCACGGTACGGCAGCGCTTCCGTCGTCACCGCCCAGTCCATAGAAGAATTAGCCCAGAGGCTGGAACTCAACCCACCAGTGGTAGAAAAGACGGTTCGGGAGTTTAACTCCTCTATCCAGGAAGGAGTCTTTGACTCCAGCAAGCTGGACGGCAAGTCCACCAAGGGTGTGACCCCACCCAAGAGCAACTGGGCCCAGCCCATAGACACTCCGCCCTTCTCTGCGTACCGAGTAACGGGAGGCATAACCTACACCTTTGGTGGTTTAAAGATAAACACCAGGGCCCAGGTGCTGGATACCGAGGATAATGTTATTCCAGGACTCTACGCCGCGGGAGAGATTGTGGGCGGCTTCTTCTACTTCGATAGCCTGCGGGCATCGGGCCTGATGCACGGCGCCGTCTTTGGCCGCATCGCCGGGGCTAACGCCGATGGTACCGCCTAATACCGAAAGAGTGGCCTTTTACCAGCCCCTTACCCTGGTGTACTTCCGCTAACCCTGGAAGCGGCATCTCCCTCTAATTCTGGATCCGGCGCAACCCTTCCCTTTACCAGGGACAGGACCACCGCCACCATCTGAAGCCCCGCCATCGAAAGGTAGACCTTTCGCAACCCGGAGGTGAAAGCGCTGGCTATTTCTGGGTCAACTCCCTCGGCAAACCCCTCCAGGCTCGCTTCAAATCCCAGAGATGACATGGTGGCGGTGATGACTACCGTGGCAATGACAATCCCCATCACTGTGGAGGCGGTCCTTATGAGCTGCACGAAACCAGACACCGCGCCATAGGACCTCCTTGGAATCCCGCTCAGGATTGAGCTGGCGTTGGGAGCGGAAAACATACCCATTCCGCTGCTCTGTAGAAGGATTCCTAGTATTATAATCGGCAGGGCTGTGTCCACCGATATTTGAGAGAGGGTGAGCAGACCAAGAACGGAGAGCGAAGCTCCGACCACCGTGAAGGGTCTCCACCCAAAGCGGTCTGAAAGCCCGCCTGCTAGAGGACCTACGATAACCATTCCGAAGGCGATGCTGGTCAATATGAGCCCCGCCTGACCTGGACTGTAGCCCGCCACGCCCTGGAGGTAGAAGGGCATTAGGAAGAGGATGGAGGCCGCCCCAACAAATGAGATGGCCCTGGCCGACACCCCCAGGGAAAAGATGCGGGCTTTGAACAAAGTTATATCCAGCATGGGAGTCGCAGTTTTCATCTCCCAAAGCACAAAGACAACCAGCAGGCCTGCGCATATAGTCAGAATCGCAATGGTGAATCCCAGCGCCCAGTCCAACGGGTTGGTCAAGCCCATCACCAACGTCACCAGGGCTGTAGAGGAGAGGAAAGCTCCCATCCAGTCGAATCCGCCCAGAGTGGCTCTTGGAACAGCCTGCATTATTCTATCTTCGTCGAGAACTACGAAAGGGATAAGAGCGCATAACACACCCAAGGGAACATTTATGTAAAACACGGAGCGCCATCCGAAGGCGTCTACAAGCACGCCACCGATGGCCGGGCCTATAATCAACCCTATTCCCACCATGGTCATGTGGATGCCCAGGGCCTTACCCCGTTCCTCTGGAGGGAAGATGGAGGTCATGATGGCCATCGAATTACCGTGTACCATCCCAATGCCCATACCCTGTAGGATCCTAAACAGAATAAGCATCGGGAGGTTTGGAGCCGTTCCGGCCAGTCCCGCACCCAGGGCAAATATCAGAAGGCCCCACAGATATACTCTTTTGCGGCCGATCATGTCCGACAAGCGGCCCATAGGCATCAGTAGAACGCTGGTGGCTAGCAGGTACCCGGTGGCCAGCCATTGAACCGTCGAAAGATCGCTGTTGAAGCGGTCGGCGATGGTGGGCATCGCGACGTTAATCTCGCCAATGTCCGCCACCGTCACCAGGGTGCCCGTGGCCACACTGGCTACGGCCCACCACTTGTAATTAGAGCTTCTCTTGACCTTACCTAGAAGTTGCCCCAATCTACTCCTATATCTGGAACGGCGCAGAGTGGTTCAGTTTACCACCGCGGAGTGAGTAGCTAAAGCCCACGTAACCCCCAAGGGTCCTTGCCCTGGAATGCACCCCCCAGGTATATTGCGTCTTATGCGAGTCGAAGTCGTCTGTACCAAGTGTGAGGCAAGGCAGCCCTTATCCTTCCACAACCTTGCCTGCCACAGGTGCGGTGGCCCCTTGGATGTAGCCGACGACACTCCCATCACAGCGCCTCGGTCTGTATCCCTGGGTGAGGGCAACACCCCGGTAATCCAACTCGAAAAGGTTGGACAGTCCCTGGGGTTAATGGGGCTGTTCGCCAAGCTGGAGTTCCTCAACCCCACGGGCTCCTTTAAGGACCGCGGCTCCGCTGTGCTGGTGTCGGCACTCAAAGAGCGGGATATCGGTCGGGTGGCGGAGGACTCCTCTGGCAACGCCGGGGCTTCCATAGCGGCGTACTGCGCCAGGGCCGGCATCCAAGCCACCATTTTCGCTCCCGTCTCGACTCCGCCGATGAAGCTGGCGCAGAGAGCCTTCTACGGCGCTGTGGTAGAGAAAATTGAGGGCGGGCGACAGGCGGTGGCCCAGGCGTGCCAGCGCTACTGTCAGGAAAAGGGTGTGGTCTACGCTTCCCACAACCTGAGCCCTCTATTTGTAGAGGGAACAAAAAGCTTTGCCCATGAAACTGCT
>JAPULR010000170.1 GCA_027294635.1 Chloroflexota bacterium
CCCCATTTTGAGATTCCATAAAGGAGGCAGCGTGAAAATACCTAGACAAAACCTGAGGATCCCCGGCCCGGTGCCTTGCCCTCCCGAGGTCATGGAGGCCATGGGGAACCCGATGATCAACCATCGTGGCCCCGAGTTTAAGAACCTTCTTTACAGCACCACGGACCGTCTGAAACAGGTCTTCATGACCGCCAACGACCTGTACATTCTCACGGCGTCGGGCACCGGCGCCCTGGAAGCCTCCCTGGTAAACACCCTCTCGCCCGGTGACAAGGTCCTGGCCGCCGTGACCGGCTCCTTTGGACAGCGCTACGCCGATATGGCCGAGACCCTGGGTGCCCAAGTTACCAGGCTGGAGTTCGAGTGGGGAACGGCTGTAGACCCGGCGGCCCTCCGGGCTGCTCTGGAGGCCAACCCTGAGGTCAAGGCTGTCCTGGTGACTCACAACGAGACCTCCACCGGGGTAACCAACGACCTCGAGACCATCGCTGCCATAGTCAAGGGCGAGTTCGACAGGCTGCTGCTGGTGGACGCTATAAGCAGCCTGGGTTGCATCCCGCTGCCCGTGGATCGTTGGGGCTGCGACGTAGTAGCTACCGCTTCACAGAAGGGTTTCCTGGTGCCCCCGGGCCTCTCCTTTATCAGCTTCAGCCCACGGGCATGGGAGGCCCAGCGGAAAGCTACGGTCCGGGGCTTCTACTTTGACCTTGCCACCGCCCAGAGCTATCTGGAGCGAGGCCAGACCCCCTTTACTCCCAGCCTATCGCTGTTTTATGCCCTGGACCTGGCGCTGGACACCCTTCTAACCCAGGGGCTGGAGGAGACCTACACTCGCCACGCCTACTTCGGGCAGATGACCCGTGAGGGTGTCAAGGCCTTGGGCCTGTCCCTCTTGCCCGACGAGAGATGGGCCTCCAACACCGTTACCGCCGTGCGAATCCCCGAGGGTGTGGATGGGAAGGCCCTAACAGACACCCTGCGCACGGAGCATGGGGTAGTGGTGGCGGGAGGACTGGGAAAGCTGGAGGGCAAGATAATTCGTATAGGGCACATGGGGACGGTAAGCGAGGAGGACATTAGGGGGTTTCTCGAGGCTCTGAGGGCCACTCTGCCTACAGTGGGATTCAAGGTCCCAGCGTAGTTAGGCAGGAAAGGGCTGCAAGGTATTTCTCTGGCCTGGTAGCACCCGTTTGCGTCAAATGTCCATAATCAGTGCCCAAGGTTCCAAGGAACTGCGCCCCAAAGAAGTTTATATTTAGGAATAGATATAAAAGGCTGTCCTAAATAGGCAAAAAGGGCTCCACCTTGCTCTATTAACGTACCCTTTATGTCTTAGGCAGCTCCTTTGGGACTAAGGTATGGGAGGTCCAGGCGATGACACAGATGAGTCAGGCGGTAGCAAACTTGAAGCTCAACCTGGCCGAGACGAGAGCCAGGGAGGACCAACTGGACGCCATGATCCGGCAGTTTGAGACCCAGTTGGCTCGAATCCCCCGCCAAACTATGTATGGAGGGACGCCTCTGGACCTGGCTTTGAGCGCAATGGAGGAGGTGGAGGAGCGGCTGCTCCATGCTCAGACCACCCGCCGTCACCTCCGGAGCATCAAGGAGCGAGCCCAGGCGGAGCTTGAAGCCCTTGAGGTTGTGCAACGGGTCGAGGAGGCCAGGGCCAATTTAGCCCAGCTCAGGTCCCAGGGAAGCGGCGACACCTTGGACGAGGATACCCAGGCTCAGATTCTACAGCTTGAAGAGTACATCGCTCAGTACAGCAAACAGGCCGAAAGGGCTATCACCGCGGGCTCCGGCGGCCAGTCCCGCTAAATTCGACCCTTTAACAGGTTTATGGTAAGGCCCGTTGGCAGCTTGGGATGGAAGAATGTGGACTTCCGTGGCAGCCGCTCACCCCGGCTGACGATGGTCTCGAATAGGTCCATGGGTAAAGCCTTGAGGAGAAAGGCCGCCTGGTGATGCCCGTCCCGGAGATGATCTACGGCTTCACTGGCGTCGTGGACCCAGGTGACGTGCTCGTCAAGGGAGTCCCCCAGCACCGGCTTTAGGACCATCTCCTCCAGAATCCATGCCTCAAAGGAGGCGATGGGCCCTCGTTCCCTTTTCTCCAACTCAGGCCGGAGGGTAAGGAGACTCGCTCCTTCATCACGGGCTTGTACGAACCCCAGGACCCTCGCCTCTTTACCACGACTCTCTATTTCTTGGAGAAACTGGTTTAGGTGGCTTGCTGGATCTGCAATGGGAGTTTCTTTGGTGAAGAGGTGCTCTATCCTCTGATGGAGTTGGCTCATTCTTTCAGAGTCCAGACCTCCCACCACCCGATGGTATGGCAGGACCACCAGGCCGGGGTTGTCCAACTCCACCAGGTAAGTCATTAAGAAATTGTGGGCTTCGTCATCCTCGTTACCGCGATGTGGAGACTGTCTGTTGCGGTAAGTCAGGGCCGTTTCGTAGCGGTGATGACCGTCGGCAATGTAGAGGACCTTGGACGACATAACGTCGCTGATTAGCTGCATCTTTTCAGGGTTGGTAATCCTCCAGAGGGCGAAGGTGTTCTCCTCTGAATCGGAGAAGCTAAAGATGGGTACCTCGTTGGTAGTCTGCTGAAACAGGCGGGCCAGTTTTCCCTCCCTGTCACGGTAAAGGAGCATTATCTGGCTGATGTTGGCCTGGCAGGCCTCCATCAACGCCAGGCGGTCTTCCTTGGCCGCCCGTTGAGTGTGCTCGTGGGGAAGCACCACCCCCTTTTCGTATTCCTCCAGTCTAACGTCGGCTATCAGTGCCAGGCGGAGTTTCGTTGTGCCGCCAAAAGGGAAGCCGTGTTGTACCAGATAGTACGCGGGCGTTTCATCTCTGACCAGCGCCCCGGTATTCATCCATTGGTGTAGGGTCGAGGCGGCCCGGGTGTATCGGTTGTTGGCGGAGCTGTCCGAGGGCAGAATCTCGCCCTCCTCAATACGGACTATGTTGAAAGGGCTCCTATAATATAGGTCCTTTTGCATCTGGGGCGAGATAACGTCGTAGGGGGGACAGATAACGTCGGCCAGCTCACCCACGATCTCTGTATTAAAGATCAGGCCCCTAAAGGGTCTCACGTCTGCCAAGACTCAAGGCTCCGTTTCCAGGGTTCGCCCTTACAAACTCCAGGCGAGGTGATATTATACATCCTGGCGTAAGTACAGGGGCCGGAAAAGTAGTCATGGCAGATACCAAAGTCCAGGAACGAGTCGATCAGCTTCGCAAGGAGATCAACTACCACAACAACCGTTACCATGTGCTGGACGACCCGGTGGTAAGTGATTCCCAGTTCGACAAGTTGGTGATAGAACTCAAGGACCTGGAGACCCAGCATCCGGAGCTGGTCACACCGGACTCACCTACCCAGCGAGTTGGCGCGCCGCCTGCCGAGGGGTTCGCCCAGGTGGAACATTCCCTCCCGATGCTCAGCCTGGCCAACGCCTTCAACTATCAGGAGCTGGAGGCGTGGTACCATCGTGTCACCAACCTCCTGGAGGGCGCTTCTTTTGACATGGTGTGCGAGCTGAAGATTGATGGCCTAGCTGTGGCTCTAACCTACCAGGACGGACGCTTGGTCCAGGGGGCCACCCGCGGCGACGGCTACCGGGGCGAGGACGTGACCCATAACCTCCGTACCATCAACAGTATCCCACTTTCCCTGCTGGAGGCGGGGCCTCCCAGGTTGGAGGTCCGTGGTGAGGTTTTCATGTCCGGCGAAGCCTTCGCCAAGCTAAACAAGGAGAGGGAGGCCCAGGGGGAGCCTCTATACGCAAACCCTCGTAACACCGCCGCTGGATCGGTGCGGCAGCTTGATCCCGCCATGACCGCCTCCCGGAATCTGGAGATATACGTCTACGCCCTGGGCTATGCTCAAGAGAATGGCATGCCCGACAACCAATGGGACACCCTGGAGAGACTAAAGGAGCTTGGTTTCAGGATAAGCCTCCACAACAGGATTTGTCGCACACTGGGTGAAGTGGAGGACTATTACCGACAGTGGCTGGAGGAGCGGCATGACCTGCCCTTCCAGGCCGACGGCGTGGTGGTAAAGGTTAACTCCTTCGAGTACCAGCAGCAGTTGGGAGTTGTGGGCCGTGAGCCCCGGTGGGCCGTTGCCTATAAATTCCCCGCCGAGCAGGTCGTCACCCGGCTGCTAGACATCGGCGTGAACGTGGGGCGCACTGGGAGTCTAAATCCCTTCGCCATCCTGGAGCCGGTGGTTGTGGGCGGGGCCACGGTGAAGATGGCCACCCTCCATAATGAGGAGGACATACACCGTAAGGATATTCGCATAGGCGACTGGGTAACCGTGGAACGGGCCGGCGAGGTGATACCCCAGGTCATTGGGCCTGTGGTAGCCCGCCGCACCGGCAAGGAGAAGGTCTTTCAGATGCCGGACCGCTGCACCGTTTGCGGCACCGCGGTGGTCAAGTCCCCCGACGACGCCATGCATAGGTGTCCTAATACCGCCTGTCCAGCCCAGTTCTTCGAGCTGCTGAAACATTTCGTCGGCAAGGGGGCTATGGATATCGACGGCTTAGGGGAGCGGTGGAGCCGGATTCTTATCGATCAGGGCCTGGTTGAGGACGTGGCCGACCTCTACTATATTACCAAGGAGCAGCTTCTGGGATTGGAGCGCATGGGAGACAAGCTGGCTACTAGAATCATGGATAACATTGAGGTGAGCAAGTCCAGGCCCCTGTCCAGGGTGCTTTTCGCCCTGGGAATCCTGCACATAGGCTCGGAGATGGCGGACCTCCTTACCCAGAGCTTTCACAGCATCGATGAGATCGCAGCGGCCACCGAGGAGCAGCTTACCGACGTACCGGGCATTGGCCCAAAGATAGCCGCCAGCGTTGTGACCTACTTCGGCGTGGACAATAACCGCGAGGTGATCCAGAAACTGAGAGCGGCGGGTGTGAAACTGGAGCAGGAAGCGCCCTCCGGCGAGGCGGCGGACCTGCCCCTAAAGGGGAAGACCTTCTGTCTCACTGGGACTCTCTCCTCCATGTCCCGCTCTAAAGTGGAGGCCAAAATAAAGGCCCTCGGCGGCTCCACATCGTCCAACGTTACCCGCAAGACCACCTACCTAGTGGTTGGAGCGGATCCAGGGTCAAAGCTGGATGCGGCAAATCGTCTTGGTACCGAAACCCTTGACGAAGGCCAGTTACTGGAGCTACTTGAAACTCTAGGAATTCGGGCGTGACCAGCCGCCGGGAGTTCGAATCTCCAATTAGCCTTGGGCTTTTACGTGTACCCCAGCCCTTCGTTCGTTCTCACCTGGGGATTGAATATGCCGGTGAGGTCATCATCGCCGATCGCTGGAGAGATGAATGGGGCGCGCCTCTCCAGGGGGCGATATATTTTCGAATCGTGTTCCTTAAGTCCAGGCAATCGCTTCCCCGTGACGCGATACAGGACGCTCGAATTGCTGTCTGCGTTCCCGGCGAATCTCCCGGAAGATACCAAAGAGACATAGACCGTGAGATGGGCACCTTAAGGGAAACACATGCTCAGTATGGAGC
>JAPULR010000171.1 GCA_027294635.1 Chloroflexota bacterium
CGATGCCAGGGTCGGGAGCGATTATGTTCAGCCGTTGCCCAAGGCCGGTGATATAATCGGCGCAGCTTTAAGATTCCGGAGACGCCATGCCCAACTCGGAGAAACCCATCGTCGCCATAACCATGGGCGACCCTTGCGGCATCGGCCCCGAGGTCATCGCCAGAGCTCTGGCGGAAAAAGAGGTCAATGACCTCTGCCTACCCATAGTAATAGGCAACACCTGGGCCCTGGAGCAGGCAGTCAACCTCACCGGCGTTTCCCTGAAGGTGCGCCCTATTGATGACGTGGAGGAAGCCGAAGAGTCCCCAGAACTCGCCAACATTGTAGACCCCCATAACCTCAACCCCGAGGATATAACCGTGGGTCAGATCTCTCCCGTGTGCGGCAAGGCGGCCATGGAGTGGGTCACCACGGCGGCCAAGCTGGCCATGGCGGGTAAGGTACAGGCCCTGGCCACGGCGCCGGTAAACAAGGAAGCCGCCAGCCTGGCCGGTTACAAGGCCATCGGCCACATGGAGCTGCTGCAGGAGGTCTCCGGCACGGAAAAGGTGGCCACCATGCTCATGTCGGGGAGCCTGCGAGTGGTCCACCTAACCACCCATCGCTCCCTGCGGGTGGCCTGCGAGTACGTCACCAAGGAGCGGGTACAGTCCATGCTGGAGCTGACTCATCGCTCCTTCCGGGAGTGGGGCATGCCCCACCCTCGCATCGCCGCCGCCGCCCTCAACCCCCACGCCAGCGACGGTGGCCTCCTGGGCGCCGAGGAGGCCGAGGCCATCGGTCCCGCGGTGGAGGAAGCCCAAAGGCATGGAATTGACGCTCGTGGCCCCGTCCCGGCGGACATCGTTTTTCACCAGGCCATCAAGGGCGCATACGACGTGGTTTTGGCCATGTACCACGACCAGGGACACATTCCGATAAAGGTCTACGGCTTTGAGCAGAGCGTCAGCGTCAACCTAGGCCTGCCCTTCGTGCGGACCTCGGTGGACCACGGGACCGCTTTCGACATCGCTGGCAAGGGGGTCGCCGACCACACCAGCATGGTGGAAACCATACGTTTGGCCTCCGCCCTGTGTACGGGAAAAGGCCTTTCTCGACCCTAGATTACGTAGGGATACGAACCCCAGGATGCTATAATCGTAGGGCAACCTGCATCAAGAGGACCTATGAAGCTGGCATTTATCGGCGGGGGAGCCATGGCGGAGGCCATGATTCGCGGAGTCCTTTCGGCCTCCCTGGCCGGACCTGAGGACATATCCGTGGGTGAGATTGTGGAGAGTCGGTGCCGCTATCTCACCGACCAGTACCGCGTCTACGCCACCCCCAACAACACAAAAGCGGTGAGCAAGGGTGACCTGGTAGTTCTGTCGGTCAAGCCGCAAAACCTTCAAGAGGTGGCGCCAGACATAAAGGACGCTCTGGCGGACCACCAGACGGTGCTCTCTATAATCGCCGGCGTTCGAATGTCAACCCTGATAGAGTCCCTGGACCACTCTTCGGTTATACGGGTCATGCCCAACAGCCCTGCCCAGATCGGCGCCGGGATGACCTTGTGGCTCTGTTCCCCTTCCGTCGACGAGGATACCGCGTCCCAGGCCCAGTCCATACTGAAAACCCTGGGCGACGAGGTGCGAGTGGAGGACGAGCAGTACATAGACATGGCCACCGCCCTCAGCGCCAGCGGTCCGGCCTACGTTTTTATGTTCATCGAGTCGCTAATTGACGCCGGGGTTTATCTTGGACTGCCCCGGCCCATGGCTAGCAGGCTAACCCTTCAGACGGTCCTGGGCAGCGCCCAACTGGCCCAGCAATCGGAGAAGCACCCCGCGGAGCTGAGAAACATGGTAACCTCTCCCGGCGGCACTACCGCCGAGGCCCTGCTGGCCCTGGAGGAGGGCGGGTTCAGGTCTACGGTGATAAACGCGGTAGTGGCGGCTTACGAAAAATCTCTGGCCCTTGGCGAAGGATAGCAATTTAAGAAATGTTAGCCCTAATTAACCTATTATTGCTTTTTCTCCAACTGGCCATATTCGCCAGGATCATTGTATCCTGGATTGCGCCGAGAGGGGGGCTTAACAACCCCATTGTTAACGTTATCTACCAGATTACCGAGCCAATTCTGGGCCCCTTACGCAGAATTCTTCCAAGGGTGGGGATGTTCGACTTTAGCCCTATGGTGGCTATCATAATCATTGTCCTGATTCAAAGCGCCCTGGGCAGCTCAGGTTAGAGGTTAGCCTGATAGCTCACCTTGACTGGTAAAGGCTGGCTAGATACAATTCACGGAACGCCAAAGCATCAGGTTGGGTATGTACCAGAAAGAACTCCTCAAGGGTAACACCGAGACCCTCCTCCTCTCTCTGCTGACCGACGAGCCTATGCACGGCTATCGCATTGTCAGGGAGATTGAGCGGCGCAGCAGCGGTTATTTCCAGTTCAAGGAAGGGACTTTGTATCCCGCCCTGCACAGGATGGAAGCGGCAGGACTCCTCAGCGGCTACTGGGGTGCCGGGACCACAGGAACGTCCCGACGATACTACTCCATTACCGCTAAAGGGCGCCAGGTGCTGGAGGAGCGGCTGGAGGAGTGGCATCGCTTCTCCCGGGCGGTAAACCGAATCATGCTGGCTTGGGGGTCCTAACCTTCCCATGGAAAGGACAGGGATGGATGCACAGAGCCACGGTTACCTCCTGAGTCTGGCGAAACAGCTCAAGCTGGAGCCAAACACCAAGGAGGACATCCTCCGAGAGCTTGAAGGTCACCTTGAGGAGAGGGCTGCTGAGCTGGAAAAGGACGGCCTCTCATCGCAGGAAGCCTACAAACAAGCAGCTATCGATTTAGGCCGTCTGGACGTCATAGCCAAGGACATGTATACCGTCCACAGCCGGGGCACCTGGCGGGACATCCTCCTGGCCACGCTGCCCCACCTCCTCCTGGCAGCCCTCTTTGCCCTGCACCTCTGGACCGAGCTTCTGGTGCTGATAGTGGCCATGGCCGTCTTCACCTTCATCGCATACAAGGGCTGGAAGACCGGCGGAGCCAAGTGGACCTACTCCTGGCTGGGCTACTCTCTGGCGGCGCCCACCATCTCCTGGCTCATGGCCTTTATGGCCCTGGGCTACGCTGCCTGGACCTTCGTCACCACAGGGAACCTTCCTTTCGGGATTCCGCTGCTAATTCTACTGGTGGCTTATGTTCCCTTCAGCCTGTGGATTCTAGTCAACGTGACCTTGAGGGTAGTAAAGCGGGACTGGCTGCTGGCCTCCCTTACCTCTCTGCCCTTCCCATTCCTCACCTCCTGGATTCTGTTTCTAAACTGGCAGGGCGGCCTTTGGGCCGGGTCCACCAAAATTCAGGAGACGGACAGCGACCGGGCCATAGTGTTCCTGGCCCTGGCCGTCACTACCGCCGTCTTCTTTAAGGTCGGCCGAAGGCTGGTCCAGATAGGCCTGCTAACTCTGTCCACGACACTACTGGTGGTCTATACCGTGGTAGCCATTCCTTTGAGCTTCGGAATCCTGGCTATCATACTTGTGGGCCTCTCATCGGTGGCCTTCCTTCTGAGCCCCGCCATCCTCGAAGCGCGGCTTTCAAAGCGCTCCTCGGCCCATCCTCCCCTTAACGGCCAAGGAGAGGTGGTGACTCATTGGTTCAGCACCCCAGGGTAGCTGTCGTCGTCGACAGCAGCAGCTGCCTGCCCCGGGACATTCAAGAGGCATCCGGCATCACCGTTGTGCCCCATCAGTTGATAGCCGATGGTAAGGTTTACCGCGACGGTGTAGACATAGGGCCGCGGGAGTTCTACCAGCTTCAACAGAGCAACGGCGTAGTAACTACCACGTCCGGACCCAGCCCCCAGGCCTTCCTTGAGGCCTTCCAAAAGGCTGCCAGCGAAACCCAAAAGGTCATCTGCATCACCCTGTCGCCCAGATTCAGCGCCACCAGCTACGATTCGGCCCATATCGCCGCCCGAATGGCGCGGGAGCAGCGGCCTGACTTAGAAATACGGGTAATCGACAGCCGGGCCGCCGCCGGTGCCGAGGGGTTCATCGCCTTAGAGGCATCCAGGGCTTCTCTGAGGGGGGAAGGCCTCTCCGAAATCGTCTCCCAGTTAGAAGCGTTGATCCCCCGGGTCCAGCTCCTTGCCTTCCTGGATACCCTGCACTATCTGGGCAAGAGCGGCAAGATAACCAAGGTAAAGGCCTGGGCAGGGACTCTTCTTGGCTTTAAGCCCCTTACCGAGCTAAGCCAGGGGGAGGCACGGCTGGTGGCCAAGCCGCGAAGCCGTGCTAAAGCAATGGAGCAGCTCCTCGGCATCGCCGTGGAGCGGATGGGCGATAGCCCGTCCCACGTCAACGTGATGCACGCCAACGCCCTACAAGACGCCCAAGAGCTCTATGAGCGAACTCAAAGGGCCCTAAACTGCCGCGAGATCTTCATAAGCGAGTTCACACCCGTTATGGGCGCCCACACTGGGCCCGGTCTTCTAGGCCTGGCCTTTTATTCAGACCTCTAGCGAGCTGCCCCCTCCACAATCGGTCCAACTCCTGGATAAACAGCCGCCAATCCATTATCATTGCTACCGTTCGGCGCCCCGGCTGATACCCACAAAATACCTTATCTTATCTCAGCGGCTCACGTAGACCGAGAAACCGGCAAGGCTGCGACTTTAGGAGAACGGCATGAACATAAGGGTCCTACGAGAGGACGTTACAAAGGTCAAAACCCCGGCCCTCATCGTTAACCTCTTTGAAGGCGTCAAGTCCCCTGGCGGCGCCACCGGCGCAGTGGACAAGGCCCTAGATGGGGCCATCAGCCAGCTCATCGGTGAGGGCGAGATTAAAGGAAATAGCAGGGAGTTTACCCTTATCCACACCTTCGGCAAAATCGGGCCGGATAGGGTACTGGTAGCTGGTCTAGGCAAGCAGGAGGACTTTTCCGCCAACACCGTGAGGGTCGTATCGGGAAACGCCTGCCGCTTCCTGCGGAACAGGAGCATCACGTCGGCCTGCACTATCGCCCACGGCGCGGGCATCGGCGGCCTGGACCCCCAGTCAGCAGCCCAAGCCATAGCTGAAGGCACCCTCCTGGGTCTCTACCGCTTCAGGCAGTACCTGGCCGACAACGGGGACGGCAAAGACCTGGAAAACCTGACCATCGTTGAAGGAAACGCCGACAAAACCGCCGCCCTGGAGACGGGCCTACGCGTGGGACGCATCACCGCCGAGGGCGCTATGCTGGCCCGGGATATGGCCAACGAGCCCGCCAACGTCATGACCCCCACCCGCATGTCGGAGGTAGCCCGGCAGGTAGCCGACGCTGACGGCCTGGAGGTGGACATCCTCGATCGGGAGCAGATGGAAGAGCTGGGCATGGGCGCCCTTCTAGGTGTGGCCCAGGGGAGCCACCAGCCCCCCAAGCTCATTATCCTAAAGTACAACGGCGACCCCGATAACCCTTCCGACAACCTGGGATTTATCGGCAAGGGCATCACCTTCGACACCGGCGGCATCTCCATCAAGCCCGCCGGGGGTATGGAGAGGATGAAGGGCGATATGTCCGGCGGCGCATCGGTAATCGGCGCCATGCAGGTGCTGGCCCGACTGCGCCCCAAGGCCAACGTTACCGGCGTAGTCCCCGCCGCCGAGAACATGCCCGGGGGCGAGGCCCAGCGGCCCGGGGATATAGTGCGGACCATGAGCGGCAAGACCGTGGAGGTCATCAACACCGACGCCGAGGGGCGGCTGGTCTTGGCCGACGCCATGACCTACGCCAAACAGCTTGGCGTGAGCCGCATGGTGGACATCGCCACCCTCACCGGGGCTATCGTGATCTCCCTGGGCAAGGTCTGCAGCGGCGTCATGGGCAACGACCAGAAGTTCATCGACCAGGTGATAGGGGCGGGTGACGCCACCGGTGAGCGCATCTGGCAGCTACCGATGTTTGACGAGTACAAGGAAACCCTGAAGAGCAGCGTGGCCGACATGATGAACGTTGGCAGCAACCGGGACGCCGGGTCTATCACCGCCGCCAAGTTCCTCTCGGAGTTCACCGATGGGGTACCCTGGGCGCATCTGGACATCGCCGGGACGGCCCGAAGCGACTCGGACAAGGGCCACCTGGTAAAGGGCGCCACCGGAGTTCCGGTGCGAACGCTGGTAAATCTGGCCTTGGCGGAAGCCTCCTGAGCAAGTATAGTAGCTAAAGGCGCCTGTCCGCCAACCACCGCGGTGAGCGTAGCCAAGTGGTCTAAGGCGCCTGGCTGTGGCCCAGGAGATCGTGGGTTCGAATCCCATCGCTCACCCCACCCTTCGATGTTATCCACCGTGCGCCTGTAGCTCAACGGATAGAGCACTGGGCTTCGGACCCAGGGGTTGCAGGTTCGAATCCTGTCGGGCGCGCCATTTTCCCTTCGGAAACGTCTTCTTAGGAAGAGTGCCGCAACGCCAGAAGCTCGTCCTCCGGGCCCAGCTCAGACTTGCCCACAATCTCCAGGGTGCGGTCCACACTGGGGGCATAAGAGTACAAAGGAACTGATTGCATATTCTCATGTCATTCTGAGACCCGATAAGTCCTGATTTCGGGACAAGTCGGGGCGAAGAATCTCAGGTACCCCTTGGCTTACCAGGTAAGATTCTTCAGTCGTCCCGATTCCATCGGGACTCCTCCAGAATGACAAGTTTAGTTCCTAAGAAGCGTGCCGCAGTACCAGCAGATCGTCGTCCAGGCCTAGCTCCGCCTGGCCCACGATCTCCAGGGTGCGGTCCACGCTGGGGGGCATCAGGGTACAGGTGCGCACGTCGCGATAGATCCGCTCCAGGGGGTAGCGCCTGTGAGCCACCCTGCCGCCGGCGGTCTGCAGAGCCTT
>JAPULR010000172.1 GCA_027294635.1 Chloroflexota bacterium
TCCTGGCGCCTGGTTAGAGAAGAAATACCAGCCTCTATCTACGCCGAGATGCGACAGGAGAAAGAAGCTCAGTTAACAGCTCTTGATCTGCAACTCGATCAGCTAGGGGCCCTAGACAAGCAGGACACCCAGTCCGAGGAAATACTGAACCTTCTGAGTTCAATTGACTGGTCAGACTTCGACGACCAGGCCTGGAAGGAAACTTTCGCCCTGCTGGTAAATCGGATTGTTGTTGTTGGCCAGGGTCAGTACCGTATTGAATGGCAGTCAGGAGTAGAGGTTTTTTTGCCTAAATAAGTACCAAGCTGTCTTATTAGTCTCAGGTTTGTTTAGCTGGACTACCCCATGGGGAAGAGCGAGGCGATACGCTCACCGACGATTCTATCCTCGCCATCGTTCAGTCCGAATACATGGATAAGGACACAGTCCTCGCCGTCTCTGACCCTGGTCCAGATAGGCGGCTCGCCCTCTTTAAGCTCGGCGACGATGTCGTGAGCCGTCTTGCCGGTGACCGTCGAGTCTACTTCCAGCCTCACGCCGAAGGATATGTGCCCGATGACGTTGTTTATGAGTTCCGCTTTCAACCCTCGTATTCCCCGGAGGGGGGCGAGGATTGTCTGACTCTGACCCTCTGCTTTGGCCAGACGATCCTCGTGATTCATGGTCATCCAGTGTTTGACCGCCGCTACGGCACCGATCATCTCCTGGCGGTCTACCTTCTGTGGCCGGCCAACCCCTCGTATCCGCCGGCCTTCGTAGCCGATGAAGGACTGTAAGGATAGCTTTCGGATCATCTCTTTACTGCCCAGGGCCAGGCCCACGGACTGGGAAGCGCCCAGGTACTTGGCGGCAATGCACTGGAAGTCGGCGCCCATCCTCACGTACTTGCCGAAGTTTTCCAGGGGATAGATTTGACCGGCGGCATCCACCATCACCGGCACGTTGTGGGCCTGGGCAACATCCAGGGTTTCCTCCAGGGAAAGGGCGTGGGGGTCTGGGGACTGCTCCACGGCGAGATAGTGAACCACGGCGGTGTTGGGGCCAATGGCTTCTTCTAAATCTTCTCTGGTGGTATTTTCCTCGGACCCAAAGTCTACAAGCTTCGCACCGGCAAGCTCCAGACAGCGGTCATACCAGTACCGCTGTCTCTTCTGGATCAGGATCTCGTTCTTCATGCCGGTGGTGTTGGGCAGCTGCTGAATGTTGTCGTCATCGTCACCGGCCATAAAGGCCGCGGTGGCTAAGGTCAGCGCCGATCCGGCGCCGGAGGTGATGTAGGCCGCCGGAACGTCAACCATTTTGGCAATGGCGTCCCCGGCCTTCTCCTCAAGCTCCATGAGAGGTATGTAGGCGGCATCGGCGCGCTCCATGGCTTCCTTGACCTCGGGGATAGGGGTGGACCCTCCCAGGAGGGTCACACTGCCTATGGCGTTGATTACCGGCTTTGCGCCCAGCTCCTTGTAGATGCCGCCCCAGTCCAATCCTGCCATGATGTTCCCCTTCCTGCAAAATGCCTGTGTTTAAATTCTGTGCACCTGGTCAGTTGCTGGCTAGTCTTTCCTTACGTACTTCATTACCCTCTGCTCCCAGCATACCGCCATATAGATGTCCTTGTGGGAGTCCACCCATATCTGATGGCCATAGGGCGAGTCCCACCGGGCCTGTATGGTGCCTTTCTTGTCCAGCACCGTTATGCGTGGGCCTATGCCGTCGGCTCCGCCCTCGTGGACGTAGACGGTCTCGCTGGAGTCCATGCATATATCAACGACGCTGATTAAGTCCGTCCACTGGTTAAGGTATTCACCCATCGGCGAGAATATCTGGACGCGGTTGTTTTTTCGATCGCATACGTAGACCAACCCCTCGCTGTCTACCCAGAGGCTATGGGGCAGATGGAACTCACCGGCAGCGCTTTTGCCCGGAGCGCCCCACGAGGAAAGAAGGTCTCCCGCGGCGGAGAACCGGTGTACCCGGGCGTTGCGGTAGCCGTCGGAGACGTATATGTCACCTGATGGGGAAGAGAACATCCGGGTGGGCATGTTGAAGGGTCCGGCGGCTCGCGGTACCTCACCGCCCATAACGGTAACGCCAGTGTCGGAAGGATAGCCCCTGGAGCCAAGCTCCAATAGCCGATCGCCCTCCAGGGTCAGCTTCAACGCCTGGTGGGCGCCTCTGTCCACTAGGTACATGATATCGTCAGGACCGATGTACATTATGTGGCCCTCGTTGATCTCACCTATCCCCCAGGAGCTGAGGTAGTTGCCCTCGCGGTCGAAGACGATAATCGGCGGGTCTTGGCGCTGGTGGCAAACGTAAACTCGGTCCTTTGAGTCCACGGCCACCCCGACCAGTATTCCGAAGGTCCAACCCTGGGGCAGCTTGGCCCAGTTCTCAACGATGTCATAGACATATTGGCCGCTACCAATGGTAGTCATATATGTTTTGTCTCCTTACTGCCGCAGCAGAAATCCCTTGGTTAAACCGTAGCAGGATGCGATATTGACTTCAAAAGCTTAATTTCTGGCGCTCCAGTCCGAAATTTTAGACGCTGGCATATTTCTGGCCAAATCTTTCTGCATGGGCTATATCTGAAAGGGGTTTGCGCCGTCTACCCGTCCCTTTGACATTATCGAGGCGGTAGCCGAAGGGCAGAACGGTTATCAGGTCCATCCTGTCCGGGATTCCCAGCATCTCCTTCACCTTCCGATTTTGCTCCTTGTCTCGCAGGCCAACAAAGCAGGTGCCTAGACCCTCTGACCAGGCTAACAGCTCCATCTGCTGCAAGGCCCTACCTGCATCAAGCTCGGGACGGTCGGCGTCCTCCATCACGATGGCGATGGCCAAGGGCGCCTGGGCGACGAATGACCCGCTGGTCGCGATTCTGCCGATCTCCTGCAGAGCCTCACGATCCCTGATGACGATAAAATGCCACGGTTGGAGGTTGCGAGAGCTGGGAGCCCATCGACCAGCTTGGAGGATTCGGGTTACCATCTCATCGGGCACCGGGTCTGGCTTGAAACTTCTTATCGTTAGGCGAGACCTTAGGCAGTCATAGACTTCCATTCATGCGCCTCCTGGGAATCGAGATATATCGGGAGACTGGTGTGACGGCTTCACAGTCAGGGTTTATGCAGACACTGTAAACGTTAAAGAGGAACGGGGCAAGGCCAATCTTGATTGCCTCCATTGGCGCGTCTGGAGCCACATCCAAACTATAAAGGTATTTTGGTTGAGACCTCAGTGGGTAAAGAGTTCCTAAGTGGTGACGGAGAAAAGTATCCATGGTAGAGTGTGTTCAAAAAGGGAGATTGCCATGGATTACCGGCTTGTTTCGGGGGATTCCCATGTGGACCTGAGTTGGCTGCCGGGAGACCTTTTTGTAGAGAACGCTCCGGATCATCTGAAGAACAAGGTCCCGCGTATCGAGGAGACTGACGAGGGTCCGCGGTGGGTAGCCGAGGGTAAGGTTCTTGGTGTGGCCAACGCCGCCGGTCACGGGTTTAGCCCCCCCGTCAGGGGCAGGAGAAAGCGTATAGACCGGATGTGGGACGCTGGCTTCTACGAGGGAGGACCCCACCCCACCACCCCGGAGCTGCGCCTCAAGGATATGGCCTTAGACGGCATAGACGCCGAGATTCTCTATGGCATCACCGGCACAGGAATGCGCCTCAATGACCACGACACCATCGCTGCTACCTACCGCGTGTACAACGATTGGGTGGCAGGGTTTTGCAAGAGTCAGCCAGGCCGCTGGTACGCTCTGGCTTGCATTCCCATCCATGACCCTCATCTGGCCGCCAAGGAGCTTCAGCGAGCGGCTGGACTGGGCCCCATCAGAGGAGCTGACCTCATAGCCAGCGAGGTCACGTGGCCTATCTACACCCGAGACGGTCATTGGGACCCTCTGTGGGAGGTCGTAGCTGAAAATCGTATGTCCATCTCCTTTCACGTAGGGGGCGGACGCATTCCGGTCCCACCTCCCCCCAATGGAGACCAAGCAGACCCCAACGCTCTTGAGCTGGAGCCCTCACAGAATGAACTGGCCCACCAGGGTGTCACTCAGTCCCTGGGACAGCTGTCCGGGGTCCAGTGGCTCATCGGAATCATATTGAGCGGCACCTGCGAGAAGTACCCTGACTTCCAGTTTGTCATGGGAGAGTGTGGAGCAGGCTGGGTCCCCTTTGTCCTGGGCAGGATGGACCATATCTATTTGGATAGTGGCCTGGACAAGAAGTTTGATCCGCCCTTGAGCATGCTGCCCAGCGAGTACTGGTTCCGGCAGGGCAGCACCACCTTTCAGGAAGAGTCCGACGTGGCGCAGATGGCCCACCTGATTGGTGAGGACAACATGATGTGGGGCTCCGATTATCCCCATCCTGACGGCGTGTGGCCCGATTCGAAGCAGATTATCCAGGAGACCATGGGGGGCATGGACCCCGTGGTTCTGACCAAGATTACCCGTGACAACGCGGTAAAGCGCTACCGCATGGGCGAGTAGCAGACCGGTTTAGCAGGTATCTCCTGCCAAGTCAGTCAAGCTTAGAGCGGCGGAGCATACACTCCGCCGCTTTCTATTGACGCGTAAAGGATTAGGAGGGGATACAGGCCACTGCCGTGACCTCTACCAGCGCTCCCGCGGCCATAAGGCCGGCCTCAACGGTTGTCCTGGCCGGACGGGCCTCCGGAAAGTACTCCAGGTAGACTTCATTGAAACCGGCAAAGTTCTCGCTGCTGGTGAGGTAGCAGGTGTTGGAGAGGACCTGGTCCATTGATGTGCCAGCCGCCTCTAAGATCGCTTTAATGCCCTCCAGGGTGTGGCGGGTCTGGGCTTTTATATCCGGCTCATACTGACCAGAGGACGGGTTCCGACCCGTTCGCCCAGATACGAACACCAGGTCTTCGAACCTGGTGGCTGGGGACAGCACCGCCGAGGGCGGCATCCCCGGAGCCGCAATGATCTGTTTACGCATTTTTACCCCCATAAAGTTGGTCTTTGATTTACTGGAGCGAGCCACCGCCGATATTACTTGGAGCGTTGATTCAAGTCAAAGTCAGTCAAATGAGCGGACAGAGTAACTGACACTATCATCCTTAACAGGCCATAGCTATAATCGGTCTCCGAATTCGTTTTCTGGGAGTGAATCTATGGCTGACATAGCTATACGAGGTGGCTGGGTGGTGGCCTGGGGAGAAAAAGGCCACCAGGTACTGGACAGTGGAACGGTGGTGGTGGAGGGTAATCGCATCGTGTTTGTTGGCTTCCCTGATGACCCCGCCTGTCCGTCGGCAGAGAGGGTCATTGACGCCCGAGGTAAGTTAGTCTCACCGGGGCTGATAAACCTCCACGGCATCGCCAACCTAGACCTGCAGGTACTGCGCATTGATGGCAATCCCACTGAGGGCTACAATCGCCCCGCCTCTGTCCTTGACCCCGGTACGCCTCATATCTTATCTGACGCAGACTTCCGTACCAGCGCCGAGTTCTGTGTAGCCGCTATGCTGAAGGCGGGAAACACCAGCTTTGGTCAGGTAACAACGGGGTTTACCATGCCCTGGTCTCAGGCTGAACCAGAGCCCCACGCCCTGGCCGAAGCTGCCGATGCCATGGGCGCAAGAGCCTGGCTGGCTCGCTTCTACCAGGAGGGGTGCGACTACACTGAGCCCGATGGCACACGCGAGACGGTTTGGGACCGTAGCAAGGCCCAGGCCGGGTTGGACAGTGCTATAGATTTCATCAGGTACCTCCGGGGGCGGGCCGATGGACGCCTCACGGGTTTTCTGTTCCCTTATCGCACGGAGAAATGCTCCGACGAGCTGCTGCAGGAGACCATGCGCCAATCCAGACGTCTGGGTAACGTTCACGTCCGCTCCCACTTCTCCCAGCGCCTAGATGAGTTCCAGAACCACAAGGCCAAGAGCAGCAGGACCATGGTGGAATGGCTCCAGGACATCGAATTTTTAGGGCCTCAGGTATGTCTGACCCACGCCCGCTACATCGCCGGACATAGCGCCACCGGAGATCCGCCAGGCAACGACCTGGATATTCTGGCCCGAACAGGCACAAGCGTCTGTTTCTGTCCGGTGGTTTCCGCCAGGAACGGTCGGACCATGGAGTCCTTCAGCCGATACGTGGCGGCGGGCATCAACATGGGTTTGGGCACCGATACGTTCCCTCCTGACCTCGTGGAGGAGATGCGCGTTGGCGCCCTTATCAACAAGGTCATTGACGGCCAGCAAAACGCAGGCACAGTGAGGGACTTTTACAACGCATGCACCATCGGCGGCGCCAAAGCTTTGGGTCGGGACGACCTGGGCCGATTGGCTCCAGGCTGCACCGCCGATATCAGCATTTTTAACCTGCCAGGCATTTCCGCCGGGCCTGTAGATGACCCCATGCGCACCTTCGTCCACTTTTGCGATGGCTGGGACTGCGATATGGTGTTGGTGGACGGCAAAGTGGTGGTGGAGGGCGGTAATGTGGTGGGAGTAGACGAGGAGGACTTGGCTAACCGCGCTCAGCAGACGTGGAAAAAGTACAAGGCTGGTTTAGTAGCCTGGGACCAAGCGAAACGCCCCGCCGACGTCCTGATTCCACCCCTGTTTCCGATTGCGGGAAGGAATAGAGGTTAACCATCCCCAGGCCAGATGGGGATATTACTGGCGGGTAGGGGTTTAGCTCATGTAAACGGTTTAGGCTTATTTTGTTCACGAAAATGCTGGTACCTTGGTACCTGAGAGAAATGGGACAAAGTGTGTAAAATGCGGTAGTGAAGGTAAAGAAACGATAAAAGCGGGATACAGAAGAAGTAACAAGAGCTCGGAGTTCGTGATCTATGGTAGCAACCGTTCAAACACCTTTTACGATTGATAGTGAGGGCCACTCGACTCAGCTATGCGTCATGTACATCAATGGCGCTGTTGTTGTGCGTCCCTGGAATGGAGAGACTGCGCCCAGCGATCCTACACCCCTGACCGAAAGAGAGTCCGAAATTCTCTCTCTGGTTGCCGAAGGGGCCTTCGAAAGTATCATAGGCGCAGTTCTAGCTATCTCAGTGCGGACGGTGCGGAACCATATCAATAGTATAATTAACAAGTTGGGGGCTTCTGACAGGACTCATGCGGTGGTTATCGCCGTAAGGCTTGGGTGGCTAGCGATTTAAAATTAAGAACCCCCCGCAGTTAAATTGTGGGCGCCGCTGACAAAGAGGACAGCCCTTGCTTTGGTTGGCTCTATATTACGGGTACTTAAAGCCCCCCCGATGCGACATCGGGGGGGCTCGTTGTAGAAGATGGTCTACGAAATGGCCGGGGAGAGCAAACTTTACCAGGGAGTCATGATATTATCACGGCAGACGGTAATCCTGTAGTTTAGCGAGTAGCAGAGCATGGTCGATAGTCCGATAAACTTGTTTGATTATGAGGCCCTCGCAAAGGAGCGGCTGCCTAAGGCAGAGTACGACCTCATTGCCGGGGGCGCCACCGACGAGATCACTGTGCGTAGGAACCGCGCTGCCTACAACGATATCATGCTTCGGCCCAGGACAATGGTAGACGTAACCCAGCGAGACCTCTCAACCACCATGCTAGGCCAGCGCATCGAGTTTCCCGTTGTAGTCGCACCCGCTGGGTTCCACGCTCGAGTACACCCCGAGGGTGAACTGGCTACGGCCCGGGCGGCAGGCGCCGAAGGCACCCTCATGGTGGTAAGCTCCGCCGCAACTTACACCCTGGAAGAGATATCCAAGACGGCCACCGGTCCATTATGGTTCCAACAGTACTTCTATCGCGACCGGGGCCTTACCATGGAGATGGCCCAGCGTGCGCAGGAGGCGGGGTACACCGCCCTATGCGTGACGTTGGATTCCAAGGGAAAATCCAAACGGGAGCGGGATATCCGAAACAATCCATCAAGGTCTACCCTGCCTAACTACGCCGGTTTGGACCTAGAGGAAAACTCCTTGGAGCTGGGCGCCCATCCTCGCAAAAAGCTCCACGATATAAGAGACCATTCGGCAACCTGGGACTACCTGGACTGGTTCGTGGCCAACGCACCGCTGCCGGTGGTCCCCAAGGGAGTGATGACCTCCGAGGATGCTCGCTTGTGCGTTGAGCACGGCGTGAAGGCGCTGATTGTCTCCAACCACGGTGGCGGCGTGCTGGATACCACACTGGCTTCTATAGAGATGCTGCCGGAGGTGGTTGAGGTGGTTGACGGAAGGCTAGAAGTGTACGTCGACGGAGGTATTAGAAGGGGAGCCGACGTGGTAAAGGCCCTGGCCTTAGGCGCGAAAGCGGTGTTAATCGGGCGGCCCATCTTCTGGGGCCTCGCCGTCGATGGGGAGGCGGGTGTGCGGGGGGTCTTACGGATATTACGCGAGGAGATTGACATGACCATGGCCCTGTGCGGCTGCCCTACCGTTGACAGCATAGATAGAGGCCTGGTCGCCACAACGTCTCCCCTTATCAAGGCTCTATCCTGAAGTCATACCCTATACTCCGCGTATGGTCTAACAAAACGTTGCAGGTAAGTAGCTGAATGGCGGAACGGACTGCTATACGCGGCGGCTGGGTGGTGGCCTGGGGCAAGGATGGTCACCACATGCTGGAGGGTGGAACGGTGGTGGTGGAGGGCAACCGCATCGTTTTTGTAGGCTTTCCAGACGACCCCGCCTGTCCGTCGGCAGAGAGGGTCATTGACGCCCGAGGTAAGTTAGTCTCACCGGGGCTGATAAACCTCCACGGCATTGCCAACCTAGACCTGCAGGTGCTTAGCATCGACGGGACCTCTTCGGGTGGGGGTTACAATCGTCCAATTTCGGTACTGGACCCCGGTACGTCGCACATCCTGTCCGACGAAGATTTTCGCACCAGCGCCGAGTTCAGCGTGGCCACAATGCTCAAGGCGGGCAACACCACCTTCTGCGGAGTAACCACCGGCGCCACCAAGCTATGGGAGGATGCGGCTTCAGAGCCCTACGCTCTGGCGGAGGCGGCTGAGCAGATGGGCGCTCGGGCATGGCTGGCCCACACGTATCAGGAGACCTGTGACTACGCGGAGCCCGATGGCACTCCCCGGGTGGTATGGGACCGCGACAAGGCTCAGGTAGGTCTGGATCACGCCACTAATTTTATCAAGTACCTTCGAGGACGTGCCGAGGGCCGCCTGACGGGATTCCTGTTCCCAAAGCGTACCCAGCGGTGCTCCAACGATCTACTTCAGGAGACTATGCGACAGTCCGGTTCCCTCGGCGGCGTCCACGTGCGCTCCCACTTTTCCCATTCCCTCCAGGAGTACCGCGACTTCAAATCCAAAAACAACGGTACTATGGTGGAGTGGCTTCGGGACATCGGCTTTTTGGGCCCCCAGGTGTGCCTGACCCACGTTCTATTCATTGCCGGTCACAGCGCCACCGGGGATCAGCCTGGTGAAGACCTGGAGATTCTGGCGGGGACAGGCACCAGCGTTTGTCACTGCCCCGTGGTTTATGCTCGGGGCGGCGTTGCCATGGAGTCCTTCAGCCGCTACGTTGCGGCAGGCATCAACATGGGTTTAGGGACCGACACCTTTCCTCCCGATCTGGTGGAGGAGATGCGCCTGGGAGCCCTCATCAACAAGGTGGTGAATAGGTCTCGGAGCGCCGGGACCGTCCGAGACTTCTACAACGCCGCCACGATCGGTGGAGCCAAAGCCCTGGGACGCGATGACCTTGGAAGGCTAGCCCCCGGTTGCACCGCCGACATCAGCATCTTCAACCTCGGGGGCTTAACCGCCGGGCCAATAGATGACCCCATGCGCACCTTTGTCCACTTCCGCCGTGGGCGTGACTGCGACACGGTTCTGGTGGATGGTAAGGTGGTGGTGGAGGACGGTCGTGTAGTGGGGATAGACGAGGAGAACCTGGCCCACCGCTCTCAGCAGGTTTGGGAAAGGTATAAGGCCAGCATCGTAGCCTGGGACTATGCCAAACGCCCTGCCGACGTGATGTATCCGCCGCTGTTGCCCTTGGTGCGGCGACGGAGCACAGACCGGACTAGTAGCTAGGGCGTCCCCCCCGGTCCTCGCGGGGTCGGGCCTGGTTCACGGTGACGGCGCGTCCCTTGATCTCCTTGCCGTTTACATCGTCGATGGCCGTCTGCGCTTCGGTGTCGTTGGACATCTCCACGAAGCCAAATCCTCGAGACCGGTCCGTAAATCGGTCCCTTATGACCCTGGCGGAGGTCACTTCGCCGAAGGGGCTGAAGGCCTCATTCAGGTCGTCGTCGGTAACCTCATAGGCTAGATTGCCCACGTAGATGTTCATTACGGCGCTCCTTTAGCACCCAAATTCTCCTCATACCTGGGAAGCGCCGCATGCGGCCTCAGCAAAACGCTTGAACGCGGAAAGCGGAACGTCTTAACAACCGGGTCTCGGAGTCAGAGATATTTTATCATAGGTGCCTAGGGGTTTGTGAATACCCCAAGAGTTGATTCTGAGCAATTAAAGGGCATAGATACGGCGTTCATCTGAAAAGAGCCCCGGGTTTTAGGTTGGATCATCGGCAAAGGCCCTTCATAAGCGGCCACCTCACCTCTCCTTGCAGTGGACGGATGTTGCCACTACACTGGCCAGTGCAACGGAAAGGAGCCTGACCAATGGCCATAGAACTGGTGACGGTCCCTGTAGAGAAGCTAGAGAGGTTTATCTTCGAGGCCTTCGTAGCGATGGGCACGTCGGAAGAGGAAGCCAGGTTCTGTACCAACGGCTTGATTCAGAGCGAGCTGCGCTGTCTTCCGGGACAAGGCCAGGGCGTGCGCCGCTTGCCTAACTACCACGAGCGCATAAGCGATGGGTTGGTCCAACCGGGCGCTTCCTATGAGGTAGTCAAGGAGACTCCGGCTCTGGCGCTGGTGGACGCTCACAACGGCCTGGGCTCAGTGGTAGGCCAGAAGTCCATGCTCCTGGCGGTCAAAAAGGCCAAGACCAGCGGCATCGGCACGGTAATTGTCCGACACGGCACCCACTACGGCTCGTCGGGGGTACATGCCCGGGCTGCCTTGGAGCACGACTGCATCGGCATAGCCTTCACCAACGCCGGTCCGGAGATGGCCCCCTGGGGTGGCGCCACAGGCGTGGTAGGGACCAATCCCTGGAGTATTGCTGCGCCAACGGGCGGGGAATTCCCGGTGGTCCTGGACATTGCCCTTACCACCGCGGGCAAGGGCATGATGAGGTGGTATCAGCGAGAAGGTAAAAAGATGCCCCTGGATTGGGCCCTGACTCCAGAAGGGTACGAGACCGACGATCCCGCCGCCGCTATGGAAGGAGCTCTGCTGGGTATCGGACAGCACAAGGGCTACGGCCTGGCCATGATGACCGATGTGCTCACCGGAGTGCTGGCCGGAGGCGCCTTTGGGCTGACTCCTTACTCGGACCCCGCCAACCTGGACGTTGCCCACACCTTTATTGCGATTGACATCCAGTGGTTCATGCCCCTGGAGGAGTTCAAGGCCCGCATGGATGCCTTCATAGCCGAGATCAAGGCCAGCAAGCTGCGGCCCGGGTTTGATGAGGTCCTGGTGCCTGGAGAGATTGACCACCGGAGGGAGCAGGAGTACCGTCGTAACGGCGCGCGGATAGACCCCGTGATCTTTAACGAGCTCAGAGAGTTGGCGGCGACTCTAAAAATTGACTTTCCCTTTCAGGACTAGCTCTGCACTGAAGCTGTGACCACAACATATTTATAGAGGAGCGCCGGATGGCTGGCAGCAGTATCCCTTTGGCCAAGCAGGTGGGACGTGTTCCCTCCATGACCGTTCCTTTGGAGGCAGAGGAGGAGAAGCGGTACCAAAAGCTGATGGAGGTGGTGGTGATGGTTGACCTCCATGAGCATCCGATGGTCTGCCCCGAGAACATGGACAACTTTATCGAGTACCTGCGCCTCGGAGACTACCAGTGGGGTTATGAAGCTGCAAGGCACGGAGGATGGGCCGCCGTGGCCACGGCTAACACGTTCCGGGGCATGGTACGCAGCCCGGAACTCTCCTACATTGCCTTTGAGGACCTGGTGGACGAGATTGGCATGATGCTTGCCGATTTAAGCAAACACGGCGATAAGGCGGTTAAAGTCACAAGCGCCGAGGAAATTCTCCAAGCCAAAGACCAGGGTAGAGTGGGAATTCTCCCTACGGTGGAGCATCTGGCCATCGGTGATGTCTTGCATCGGGTGGACGTTCTTTACAGTTTGGGCGTCCGGATTGCCGGGCTTACCTACAACCTCCAAAACTACATCGGTGCGGGACTCACCGAGCGGCACGACTGTGGCCTCACCGACTTTGGCGTGGAAGTGGTGCGTCGTATGAACGACCTGGGTATGGCCGTCGACGTTTCGCACGCCGGTTACAAGACCGCCATGGACGCCATCGAGCACTCCCAGGCCCCCATCATCTACAGCCACAACGCCGCCCATACCCTGCGGCCCACCTGGAGGACGCGGAAGGACGAGGAGCTTATTGCCTGCGCCAAAAAAGGGGGCCTCATCGCCATTACAGCCGTGCCCAACTCCCTGAGTGATGACCCCCATCAAAACATCAACTGTGTCCTGGACCACTACGACTATATGGTCAAGCTTGTGGGCGTAGACCATGTGGGAATCGGCACCGACACCCTTGTGGGCGACCACGTGGCGTTTCACGTTAAGATGCTTGGACGGAACTTTACGCGGAGTATTCCAGCTCCCTATCTGGATGGCCTGGAGTCACCGGCGGACGGAAAGAACATCATCCGCGGCTTCATCTCTCGGGGATACTCGGACGCCGATATTAAGAAGCTGGCTGGAGGGAACGCGCTGGAATTTTTCCGCCGTGTCATGAATTAGATGTTAGTTGAGTGTAGTATCTGACAAAGGAGTTTCGAGGAATGTTGCTTCAAGGGAAGGTTGCTCTAGTGACCGGAGCGGCGCAGGGATTCGGATGGGGCATCGCCCGCGCCCTGGGTCGTGCCGGCGCTAAGGTGTGCGCTACGGACGTGAACGAGGCTGATATGGCCCGCTCCGAGGACCACTTTCGGGCCGACGGCACCGAGGTCTTGATTCGTCACCTGGATGCAAGCGATGCCGAGGAGTTTAACGCTACCGTAAAGCAGGTGGTAGACCGGTGGGGACGGTTGGACGTACTGGTCCACGCCGGGGTCTCAATGCCCCTTGTTCGATTCGAGGACACTCCTTTGGAGTCCTGGTGGCGCCAGCTTCACATCAGCCTGGGAGGAATCCTCAACGGCACTCGGGCCGTTTGGGACGTTATGAAGGAGCAGGGCGGCGGGCACATAATAGGCATTGCCAGCGGCTCCAGCTTCCGTGGGTACGTCGACGAGGTGATCTACTGCGCCGGCAAGCATGGCCAGGAGGGGTTCGTCAAGGCCCTGGCCCTGGAGGCGGCTCCCTACAACATTGCCCTCAATACCGTTGGGCCTGGCAAGAAGATCAAGCCAACGGGAATGACGTGGGCGGAGCAGGACGGGCTGCCTGGGGAGGTCAAGGAGGAGTGGACCGACCCCGTGGAGCTAGGCAAAGCCTTCGTTTGGCTGGCGAGCCAGCCCCCAAGCCGCTTCAGCGGCCTGCGCTTTGACGCGGGTCCTATAGCGGACGCTATAGCCACTGAGGGCTGGGACTTCGACTTTTCGCTAGAGAAGGTCACCCCCCACGCCGACGACTTCAAGGCTCGGTTGGAGTGGCAGGCCAATTACGGCAAGGAGGCGGTCCTATGATGATCCGCCATCCCCTGACCCTAGTGATAAAAGAGACGCGTCCGTTGGACATCAGAGTGGACAATACATGCCTGCTTCTCCAGGACCTCCACTCTCCCTTCGCCGACCCATCGGATGGTTGGTTGGCGCGGCGCGTCAGGGAAAAGGTCCTGATGAGGGAGTTCGAGGACTATTTCCGACTGCTCGAGCTCATCACCCCTAATATCCCACAGGTGCTTGAGGCCGTCCGCGGTTTGGGCATAAGGGTGCTCTACAGCTGCCTGGGACACCGGAAGGGGGAGTCCCCATCTCCATTCCAGGAAGCTACGGGTTGGACCTGGGACCTGGACGGCCTCAACGGCGCCTATCCGGAAGCCTGGCAGCCCGCGCAAGGCGAGCCCATGTTTTCTAAGCCTGGCTGGAGCGCATTGGCTAATCCTGAGTTTACGAGCTTCCTAGCCGACAACCGTATCGCCAACGTGCTGGTCATGGGCACCATGCTGGACTTCGGCATCCGGCAGACCTGCATTGAACTCAGCGACCGTGGCATTGGGAGCTTGATTATTTCTGACGCCGCCGTCGCCCTTACCCGAGAGGGACAGGACTACACCGCCGACAACATCGCCCACGGGCTGATAAAGCTGCGTTACACCGGCGAATTCCTGGGCCTGCTGGAGGTCCTAAAACAGGAGGGATCCGTCCTTATTTAGCACATTTGGAGTAAGCAAACATGATCCAAACGGTATTGGGCCCTGTTAAGGAAGAGGAGCTTGGGGTTTGTCTCCCCCACGAGCACATCTGGTGTGACCAGAACTATGGCCCCAGAATGAACCTCATGGGGACCACCCGGGACCCGGCAGGCTTTATGAAGCTGGATAACTTTGACCGGGTGGCCTCCGAGCTTAAGGCCTACAAAGCCGCCGGTGGCGGCGCCCTTGTCGAGGTGACCTGCGACGGCTGGGGCCGCGACCTGGATACCCTGGCCCGCTTGTCGGAGGCGGCGGAGGTGCATATCGTGTCCACCTCAGGCTACTACATCGAGCCTCACATACCCTATTTTGTGGATGACTGGTCCGTGGAGCGAGTGGCCGACCACATTACGGGCGAGATTGAAAAGGGGGTGGGGGAAAGTGGACGGCGGTGCGGTCTTTTCAAGTCCGCTATTCACCGTGCTCGAGTGGAAGCTATTGAGCTCAAGGTCCTGAAGGCCGTGGCCATTGCCCAGAAGCGCACCGGAGCGGCCATTACGACCCACACGACAGGGTCTCGGCGCATGGAGGTCCCGGGAGGCACGGTGGGGGTCCACCAGCTTGAGATACTCAAGGGTGAGGGTGTGGACCCTTCCCGCCTCATCGTTGGCCACGTGGACGAGCGCCCGGATATTGACGTCCTTTCCTCCCTGGCCGACGAAGGCTGCTTCATTCAGTTCGATGTCATCGGCAAGGAGCACTACGTGCTGGATCAGACCCGTGCGGAGTTGGTCCATGCTCTGATTGAGAGAGGTTATGTTAACCACCTGATGCTGTCCCACGACAGGAACCGAGACTACGAGATGCGGTACGGGGGCAGCACCGGCTACTGTCACATCTTCGAGACCTTCCTGCCTCGCCTGCGACAGCTAGGTGTGTCTGATGAGCAGATCAACACTATGATGGTGCTGAACCCGGCCCGCGCCTTATCGATCAACTGAGGATTCATCCGTTGTACTGGCAGAAGGCGCCTAAATCTGCTAAATTAATACCAGCCTCAAGGAAAGGTGGTTAAAGGTGGAATATAACATCGTATCGGGTGACTCTCACGTAGATATGAGTTGGCTTCCTGGAGACCTCTTCGTTAACAACAACTCCCAACCTCACCTCCAGGACCTTATGCCTAGGATTATCGAGACGGAGAAGGGTCTAATCTGGACGGCGGAAAAGGATAACATTCTCGGCGTGGCCCAGTCCGCTGGATTCGAGTTCATCCCTCCCCAGCGGGGTCGAAGAAAGCGCACGGATAAGATGCTGGATGCTGGTTTTTACGACGGCCCGTCCCGTCCTGTAGACCCCGAGCTCAGGCTCAAGGATATGATGACCGACGGCGTAGATGCCGAGATTCTATACGGCATCACCGGCTCCGGCAAAAACTTGAAAAATATGGAGGTGGTGACCGAGGTCTACCGGATCTACAACGACTGGGTGGACGAGTTCTGCGCTAGCTACCCCGGCCGCTGGTATGGCCTGGCCTGCCTGCCCCTGCATGACTCAAAGCTGGCCGCGGCGGAGGTCCGCCGCATGGCAGACCATGAGTACATCCGCGGCGCCGACCTGATGGCCGGCGGTCTGAACTACCCCCTTTACGCTCGTGACGGGTACTGGGACTGCCTCTGGGAGGCCTGCGTAGAGACCAAAACTCCCATCTCCTTCCACATAGGCGGGGGCCGCATCCCTATACCCACAACGCCAGACATGGAGACCGGACTTGTACTTCAAGGTCGGGAGCCTACTCAGAATGAGAACGGCTACCAGGCGGTGCGAGGCTCCCTGGGAATGTTCTCAATGGTCCAGGTGATGATGAGCCTTATTTTCAGCGGCGCCTGCGAGAAGTACCCCGATCTAAGGTTTGTAATGGGCGAATGCGGAGCGGGGTGGGTACCTTTTGCGCTGGGCCGCATGGACCACATCTATGACGACGCCATGTACGAAAAGAAGTTTGATCAACCCTTCTCCCTGAAGCCCAGCGAGTACTGGTTCCGCCAGGGTTACACCACCTTCCAGGAGGAGCCTGGCGTCGGGCAGATTGCCCACCTGGTGGGCTACGACAACCTGATGTGGGGTTCCGACTACCCCCATCCAGACAGCGTCTGGCCCGACTCTCGGGAGGTTATCCAGGAGACCCTAGGTAACCTGGAGCCTGCGGTTGTTAAACAGATCGTTTGTGATAACACGGTCAAGCTATACAACATGGGCCAGTAGACTTTAGACGGCATAGGAACTGAACAGGGCGGCCATCTCAGGCCGTCCTGTTTTTTTATCTGTTTCACCGATTAGCTAGTTTCCTTTATTGCCCCGATACCCCAACGAGCTTCCGTCGAGGCGGCGCTGGAGGTCTCACGTAGTAAATCAATAGAGCGGCTATTAGGTAGAAAGCGGCCAAGGCCAGAAATAGCTGACTGTAGCTCCCCGTGGCTTCCCGTATCCCAGCCCCAAGGAAGGGTCCAAGCCCCAGAGCACCCATGGAGAGGGGCGTCAGCACTCCCGTGATGGTTCCAAAGGAGTTCCTGCCAAAGTACTGGGCCAGCAGCATCTGCTCTAATACGCCGGTGGTGCCGGTGAAGAGGCCCCACAGGAGTCCAAAAGTGTAGGCGGTGGCCAAGGAGTCTACCGTAAGGAGGTATATGACCATGACGGCTGTGGCTATCAGTATGGCTATTAGCAGGCGCCGCGGGGTGAACTTATCGGCGAGGTACACCCAGCCCAGAATGGCAATGGCCAGAAAGGTGCTGATGCTCAACACTCCGGCGGCCTGGGCTGTGGACATATCGGCCTGGTCCCGGAGGTAGGGAACCATGGCGAACCCGATGGTGGAAGCGCCCAGAAGGGCCAAAACATTGGTCATTCCAATTAGCCAGAAGGCTCTTGTCCTAATGGCTTCGCCAACGGTCCAGCTAATCTCGGGGTCCGCTTCGCGCCGTTCTGCTTCAGGCGCACTTGTGCTCCCGCTGCCGGCTTGCCGTGGCGTAGTTCCATAAGGTGCAGGACTGGCTCCATCGGGCAGCAGCCCAATGTCTTCGGGACGGCGGCGCATTATTATAATCAAAGGTATGACCATGGCGAGGCTGAGTGCGCCCATGTAGCGATAAGCGGTGCGCCAGCTATACCTGACGGCTACGGCGGCAATTATCTGGATGTTTATGGCACTTCCAATGGGCCGGTTTAGTGAGTTTAAGGCCAGGGCAAAGTTGCGCCTGCGGCGGAAAAAGTTGACCGCCACGGTTCTGGGCACCACTCCTATGAGGATGGGATTACCAAGGCCGCGGCCCAAGATATAAGCAGCGTAGAACTGCCAAACCTCGCTTCCTTCTGCCAGGGAGAAGAAGGCTATAGCAACCACAATGGTGGCCAGGGGCATGAGCCACCGGGGGCCATGACGGTCGGCCAGGCGGCCTATCAAAGGCGACATGAGACCGGATGTCCAGGTGCCCAGGGTGACGGCCAGGGCTATAGTGCTTCGGTTCCAGCCCGTGTCATCAATGATAAAGTCCTGAATACCGCCCAACACAACCTGGGTCATGCCGGTGGAGGCAAAAGTAGCCACGGCTGCCATAGCCATGACCAGCCAGCCGTAGTAAAAGGGCGTTGGAGGGCGCCAGTTAAGGGCCGCCCTTAGACTCGCCATGAATCCGCGGTTACAATGTTACCCAAGACCAGTGCCC
>JAPULR010000173.1 GCA_027294635.1 Chloroflexota bacterium
GGAAAACGCCTTTATGGGTGCCGCAGTGGGAGCGGCGGCTGTGGGAATGCGACCGATTGTGGAAAGCGCCTTTTGCTTCATGTGGGTGGCCATGGACTCCCTGGTGAGCCAGGCCGCCAAGATGCGTTATATGTTCGGTGGACAGGTGAATCTGCCCATCGTCTACCGGGCTGCTCTTTACTACGGGGGCAGTATGGCAGCCCACCACTCGGACCGATCTTACCCAAACTTCATGCACATTCCGGGCTTCAAGGAGGTGTTCCCCAGTAATGCCTACGACGGAAAGGGCTTGATGAAGACCGCTATCCGGGAGGACGATCCGGTCCTGTTCTGTGAGGACCGGACTATATTGGGCTCCAGGTCGTACGTGCCTGAAGAGGAGTACACGATTCCCCTAGGTGTGGCCGACATCAAGCGAGAGGGCAGCGATGTTACCATTGTGGCTATAGGTGGGATGGTACCCCTGGCCTTGGAAGCGGCAGAGAAACTGGCCCAGGACGGAATCTCGGCGGAGGTCCTCGACCCCCGCAGCCTGGTGCCCCTGGACAAGAAGGCTATTCTGGATTCAGTGTCAAAAACAGGCCGGCTGGTAACCGTGGATATGGCACACAAGACTTGCAGCGCCGCCAGCGAGATCGCCGCTTTGGTGGCCATGGAAGGATTCTGGTCGTTGCAAGCCCCTATCCAGCGCCTTGGCACCGTTAATGTGCACATACCTTTCAGTCCGGCCCTGGAGCCCCTGTGCTATCCCACAGCGGACACTATCGCCGAGGCTGCCAAGGTAACCTTAGAGTAGCGCCAAAGTCCACAGTGTATGCAGCCTCCGAGTTGTGCTCATGTGAAGGAGGGCCCATATGGCCACCGAAGTCCGGTTGCCCCAGTGGGGCATGGAAATGGCCGAAGGCACCATCGTAAAATGGCTGAAGAAGGAAGGTGATGCGATAAAGGAAGGCGAGCCGCTGGTGGAAGTGGAAACAGCCAAGATAGATACCGAGCTTGAGTCCATCGCCTCCGGAATCTTAGCCCACATCCTGGTGCCAGAGGGTGAAACCATACCCATCAGGACTGTCTTGGCTGTCATCGCCGAGCCCGGAGAGCAGGTGCCCCGCCCGCAAGCTGTCCCCTCATCGCTACTCCCTACAACGCAACCGACTCCCATCTCAGCATCGGCAGCGACTCCGGCCCAGGAGCGGCCCAACGTCCAGGTGGTGCCGGCGGCTCGTCGCCTGGCCCAGCAGCACGGGATAGAGCTAGGATTAGTCCAGGGTTCGGGCCCCCGCGGAAGAATCCTCATCGCCGACGTGGAGCATGCCATCGCAGAGCAAGCCCGACCCGCAGACCAAGAGGTGCCAGTGGTGCCGATAGTAGGTATGCGGCGAACCATCGCCACTCGCATGCTCCAGAGCTTGCAGACCATGGCCCAAGTCACGCTAACCACTGAGGCCGACGTTACTGATGCTATGACTCTTCGAGAGGGATTGGCACGACAGTGGAGCGAGAACGGTCTGAGCCCGCTACATCTGGTTATCAAAGCTACAGCTCAGGCGCTAAAAGATCATCCTCGTCTCAATGCTTTGCAAGACGAAGATCAAGTTCGATTAATGGACCAGGTCAACATCGGGGTAGCGGTGTCCCTGGCCGAGGGCCTGTTAACGCCGGTGGTCCGCGACGTAGATCAAAAGAGTCTGGCGGAGATTGCGAGGGAAGCCCACCAACTAGCCATCAAAACCCGGGAGGGCAAAGCCCGGCCGGAGGATGTGACTGGCGGCACCTTTACCATCACCAACCTGGGAACCTATGACATTGATGCTTTCACTCCCATCATCAACCCACCTCAAGTAGCCATCCTGGGGGTAGGCCGGGCAGTGGACAAACCCGTCATTAAAAAAGGCCAAATTACCCAGGCCACGATGATGTTCATAAGCCTGACCTTCGACCACCGGGTGGTGGACGGCGCCCCTGCGGCGGAGTTCCTCCAGGCGGTAAAAGGGCGCCTTGAGGACCCCTGGTGGATGGTAGCTTGAGGCCGGCAGGGTAGCCTCTGGACCATTATCTTATCTAGTCCGCCAGCAACTAACCTAGATGGCGGAGTACAATTGGCTGCATCTCAACGTGGCGCCGCGGCGCCAGAAGGGGGTAAAACCATGGCTTCGGAATCCGACCGATTGTTAGAAATGTACCGGAAAATGGTAACCATCCGCACCTTCGACCAAAGGGCTGTGGAGGAGTTTCACGCCGGCAACATTCCGGGGGTGGTCCACGCCTACATCGGCGAAGAGGCAGTAGCGGTGGGGGTGTGTTCCGCTCTGCGCCGGGAAGACCGCATCACCAGCACTCACCGGGGCCACGGCCACACCATCGCTAAAGGCGCCGATATCAGATTGATGATGTCGGAGCTCTTTGGAAGGAGCAACGGCTACTGTCACGGCAAAGGCGGCTCGATGCACATCGCCGACTTCAGCGTGGGCATGTTGGGCGCCAACGGCATCGTGGGAGCGGGAATGCCCTTGGCCACCGGAGCGGCTCTGGCGGCCCAGCTGGAGGGAGGGGACAGGGTCGCCGTCTCCTTCTTCGGCGATGGAGCCTCCAACGAAGGGGCCTTCCACGGCTCAATGAACCTTGCGTCCGTTTGGAAACTTCCCGTGATCTTCGTCTGCGAAAACAACGGGTGGGCCTCCGGCAACTCTGCTGCCGCCACCCTGTCGGTGGAGGATGTCTCGGTACGGGCAACCAGCTATAACATTCCAGGCTTCACCGTGGACGGCACCGACGTCCTCGCGGTCTACGAGGCCGCCCAGCAGGCGATTCAGCGGGCCAGGGATGGCCAGGGGCCGACGCTGCTGGAGTGCAAGACTTACCGGTGGCGGGGCCACTCCGAGTCCCGGGGGAACCCGCCGGACCCGAGGCCTCAATCCGAGATTGATCTGGGTCCGGCGCATGACCCCATCGCAACTTTCGCCGCGCAATTGACGGCCCGAGGGATAGCAACGGCCGACCAATTCCGCCAGATAAATGATGAGACCGCCGCAGCTGTGGACGAAGCCATCGTATTCGCCAAAGCCAGTCCTCTTCCCAAGCCGGAAGATGCTTTATTGCACGTTTTCGCGCCCTAGCTAGCCTTCGTTTATTCCCAGCGATTGATCCAAAAGCCGACCAGGGTTGGAGTAAAGATGAGAGAGATCACTTATGGTGAGGCGTTGATGGAAGCCTTTCGGGAAGAGATGCGGCGGGATGAGACGGTTTTTCATATCTGCGGCAATCTGGGTCCTCTGGCCAGCCTGGTCGC
>JAPULR010000174.1 GCA_027294635.1 Chloroflexota bacterium
GGCATCATGGATGTTGGCGAAGGGGCGCACACAGTGCTGGCGCAGATGGCCGCTGAGGTCTTGGGCTGTCGCTACGAAGACGTAAACGTCGTCGCTGGCGATACGTCTACTACCCTGGAGGCCCCCATTACCGCGGGTTCCACCGCCACCTTCTCGTCAGGGCTGGCGGTGCGGCAGGCGGCGGTGGAGGTGCGCAGTCGTCTTTTAGACCTAGCATCGACCTTCCTGGAGATCCCCAAAGACAGAATCGATATCAGCGGCGGCTTAATCTTTCCTAAAGGAGATTCTAACGGACCCGTTACCCTCACCGAGATAGCGGCCCAAATGCCCGATCGCTTTATAGAGGCTACAGCAACAGTCACCCCCGGCAGCCGTGACTACATCATCAACTCATTTGCGGCCCATTTCGCCAAGGTGGAAGTGAATGTGGATACGGGAAAGGTAAGAGTAGTCCGGTACGTGGCGGCCCACGACTCAGGTAAAATCATCAACCCCAGCACCGCCCTTAACCAGGTGGAGGGTGGGGTCTCCCAAATGCTGGGCCTCACGCTTACCGAGGAGCTGGTTACCGACGCCTACTCCGGTGTAACCCTCAACGGCAGTTTCCTGGAGCATAAATGCCCCACCATAGCCGACTATCCCGAGATGGAGGTTATCTTTGTCGAGACCGAGGACCCCGAAGGGCCTTTCGGCGCCAAGGCCCTGGGGGAACCTCCCAGCGTGCCGGTGGCCGCCGCCGTGGTCAACGCCATCTACGACGCCATTGGAGTCCGCCTCACAGAAATCCCAGTAACGCCCGATAAGGTCCTGACCGCCTTAAAGGAGCGCACAGGCGAGGCGAACAAGGGATTATGAACCCCTTTGAATACATAGAGCCTGGGAGCCTTGAGGAAGCGGCGGCGCTTCTAGCCGAGGACCCCAGCGGGACGAAGCCTATCGCTGGCGGAACGGACCTGCTGGCCGAGGTCAAAGACGGCATCGAAAGACCCCGGCGGCTGGTATCTTTGGCAGGCTTAAAGGAGCTACAGGGTGTGCGTAGCCAAAATGGACACACGCGCCTTGGCGCAGGGCTTACTCTGACTCAGCTTTGTGAGGACTCACGTCTACAGCGGGACTACCCGATTCTGGTACAGGCGGCCTACACCATAGCCACGCCCCAGGTCCGCAACATAGGCACCCTTGGCGGCAACCTATGTCAACGACCCCGGTGCTGGTACTATCGTCATCCTCTGTTCCCCTGCTACAAAAAAGGCGGGTCGATATGCTACGGCGCCACGGGCCACAACCGCAACCTGGCTATCCTCGGTGGCGGCGCGTCCTTCATGGTGCATCCCTCGGACATGGCTCCAGCCCTCATCGCCGCGGACGCCCAACTGGAGGCTTTTGGACCTCAAGGTTTCAGGATTATGCCGCTGGAGGAGTTCTTCGCCAGCCCTGAGGACCAGCCATTGCAGGAGCATGTCCTGGATAAAGGGGAGGTGGTAACGTCAGTGCTTCTGCCCACGCCGTCGCAAAATACTAAAAGCGTCTACCTTAAAGCGCGAGACCGCGTGAGCGAGGACTTTGCCCTCGCCAGTGTAGCCGCCTCAGTTACATTGGATGGTCGGACCATAATCAAGGCCAACATCATCTTGGGAGGCGTCGCCCCCACTCCCTACCGGGCCCACCTGGCCGAGGAATCTATTGTAGGAAAAGAGATTGGCGATTTAGACCTACAACAAACCGCCAACCTGGCGGTCCATGGTGCGCGACCTCTACGGTACAACGAGTACAAGGTGTCCCTTACGGCAAACCTGGTGCGCCGAGCCCTACAGGGTCTCCTGAACCTATAACCCAAAAGGAGGATTGAAGCCATGCCAGTAAGCTCCAAGTACCTTTTCGTAGCCAGTATGGATGTAGAGCCCGACAAAGAGAGCTTGTTCAACGAGGTATACGACCAAGAGCACATCCCTAATCTACTTAAGGTGCCTGGGGTTATATCCGTGGCGCGCTATAGAATGCGAGAGCTAACCATGCTCATTGGCGGCGAGAGAAAAGTCATGCGGTTCGAGAAAGAGCCCCAGCACCATGCCCTATACGAGATTGAGAGTCCTGACGTGCTGCTAAGCGATAGCTGGGGCAAGGCGGTGGAGCAGGGCCGCTGGGCCCAGGAGGTCCGACCCTACACCAAGAACCGCCGTCACATCCTCAGCGAACGGGTGGGCTAAGGATGCCCTTCGTCCCGATGCCCCATCGGAACCAGGATGACCCTTCGATCCCGTCTTCCCGACTGCGGGACAAGTCGGGACAAGCAAGCTCGGGGTTCCGTTATTCCCTATATCGGGATTATCGGGATGGCGAGCACTTCAAACCTTAGTGCGGGCAACACCTGTGGCTGTCATTCTGAGCGAAGCGAAGAATCTGAACTAAAGACCCTTCGATCCCGTCTTCCCGACTGCGGGACAAGTCGGGACAAGCAAGCTCAGGGTCCCGTTATTCCCGGTATCCTGTCTGTACCGATAACGGTATCTGCGGGATAAATCGGGATCGAACCATGAGGGGTAAATAAGCTGGACCCCAACAGTTGGACAGATTTCGGGAGATTTTAAGCGAGGGTCCCGGCATGCCCCCCACCTCGGCTGGCGTGCGGAGCAGCTACCATTCCATGAGGTAGCAGACTGTTCGGATGCAATCAGGGCTACTTCTCTGCAGCGTGTTTCACATTCTCCAGTGTCTTCTGCATGCCGGTCGCGAGATCCGCGCCCCTACCGGCTGTGAAGGTTTCCACGCCTCCAAACTGTTCAGACGCCTCGCCCAAATCGACTTCGACTTCGTGCACAAGCGTGGTGCTATCACCCTGTTGGGTCAACTGAAACCACCATTGCACGCGACGAAGGGGGAAAGGAGGCACCACTATCCATGAGAGATTGTTCGGAGAGTTATACCCAACCACTACCGACTTTGTGCTTAATTCGATAGTGTTATCGCCCATTTGCACGGACTCGTCAGCCTCAATCATTGAGCCGAGGCCGATAGGCCCTTCCGTCAGCTTCCGGACGTTCACCAATTCGCCGCGGCCAGCAAGCTCCTTGTGTCGCGCGAAATCACAGACTATCCCGAACACAGTTTCGGGCGGCGCGTTGATGGAAATCTCCTGCTTTGCTTGAAAGTCGCTCATGGGTAAAACTCCTTGTTTGTGAGTGTTTGAATGGTAACATCGAGGTAATGCCAAATCAATTAGGTGAAGTGGACCTTGTCGAGGGTCCCGTCGGTCCTGCATAGTGTACCCTTGCTCTGCGTGCTGACCACCTCCTCCCTTCCGTTGCCCCGTGTGCTAGGGCATCTGTATAATGCTGGAAGCCTTTCAGAGGAGTGATAGCCGTTAACTAAAGGTCTAGAGAAATGCGGTTCCAATTCACCCAAGAGCAGCAGCGTTTTCGGGAGGAAGTATCCGCCTTCCTGAGACAGGAGATGTCTCCCGAATACGAGACCGTGTACGGCACCTTCTCCGAGGAGAAGTACTGGTTTGGTCGGGCGCTGGCCCGTAAGCTGGCCGATAGGGGATGGCTCACTATCGGCTGGCCGAGGGAGTACGGTGGTGGTGGCAAGACCTTCCTGGAGCAGTCCATACTGGATGAGCAGATCGGGTACCAACGGGTCCAGCGCGTTGGCATCACCGGCCTCAACTTCGCCGGTCCCGCCATCATCAAGTTCGGTACCGAAGAGCAAAAAAAGCGGTACCTGCCGCCTATCGCCAGGGGCGACGTGGAGTACTGCCAGGGGTTCACGGAGCCCAACGCTGGGTCCGACCTGGCGTCCCTCCAGATGCGAGCCGAGCGAGACGGCGATGACTACGTCCTCAACGGTTCAAAGATGTTCACCAGCTACTACGCTCACGCCGACTACATCTACCTCCTGGCCAGGACAGACCCCGATGCGCCCAAGCACCGCGGCATCAGCCTGTTCATCGTCGAGATGAATGCGCCGGGTATCAGCACACGGCCCCTGCCATACATCAACGGTGAGGTGGCAGCCCAGACCTTCTTCGATAGTGTGCGAATACCACGGTCCAGCCTTGTGGGAGAGGAAAACCAGGGCTGGTACCATGCCATGACTACCCTGGACTACGAGCGAGTCGGTCTGGAACGGTACGCTCGAGTCCGCCGCACCTTTGATGACTTCGTGAACTTCTGTCGTGACGCCGCATCCAACGGCAAGTCCCTTGGCCATAGCCCCCTGGTGAGGCACAAGCTGGCTGAGCTCAAGGTGGGCATGGAAGGGTGGGGGCTGCTCTGCTGGAAGGTAGCCTGGATGCAGAGTCAGGGCGAGGTACCCAACGCCGAGGCGTCCATCGCCTTCCTCTATGGCACCCAGCAGAGGCTGAGGTTTGCTCAGGCGGCGATGGAAATCCTGGGACAGCGCGGCACCCTCACTCCCGAATCGGAGCTGGCCCCCATTCAGGGAGCCATCGAGGGCGTGAGCCGTGAGAGTCTGCACCTCCACGGCGCCGGTACTTTGGAGATACACCGAAACATCATCGCCCAGCGGGGTCTGGGCCTCCCCAGGTAGCTCTAAAATGGACCTGGCACTCACCCAAGGTCAGGAGATGCTGCGGCGCTCTGCCCGTGAGTTCCTGGAGGCCGAATGTCCCACTACCCTGGTTAGGGAACTGGAAGTCAGTGACATCGGCTACTCCTCTGAGCTATGGGGGCGCATGGCTGGCCTGGGATGGCTGGGGCTGGCCTTGCCTGTGGAGCATGGAGGCGAGGGTGGAAACCTTATCGACCAGCTAGTGTTAGCCGAAGAAGTGGGGCGGGCGCTCTTGCCCTCTCCCCTACTTACCTCCTCGATACTGTGCGGACAGTTAATCTTAAAGGCAGGGAACTCATCACAGCTCTCCGGATTTCTACCCAACCTGGCTCAGGGCAAAACCATCATGAGCCTGGCTCTGAGTGAGGCCAGCGGGGACTTCAATCCTGGCCAGGTTTCCGCCGTCGCGTCACCAAGGGACGATGGATACGCGGTCAGTGGCGCCAAAACCTTTGTGCCCTACGCCGTATCGGCGGACTTTTTTATATGCGTTGCCCGCAATGGAGACTCCCAGGGTCTAACTCTGGCGATAATTGAGGCCAACAGCCCCCGGGTTACCGTCACCCCGCTAAAAAGCATCGCCAACTTTTCCCAGGCCCAGGTTGAGTTCAGAGATGCGACAGTGCCGCGGGAGAACATTCTTGGTGTGGCCGGAAGTGGCGGGAAATCCCTGCTCCAGGCTCTGGAGTGGGCAACTCTTGTCCAGTGCGGCGAGATGGTGGGGCGGGCGCAAAAGATACTGGAGATGGTGGTGGACTACTCCAAGTCTCGCATCCAGTTTGGTCGGCCCATCGGCACCTTTCAGGCCATCCAGCACCAGTGTGCCGACCTACGGGTGGCCGTAGACGTAGCCCAAACGCTAACATATCGAGCGGCTTGCAGTTTAATAGAAGGTCTTCCGTGCTCCGAGGAGATAGCCATCGCCAAGGCGGCGGCGGATGAAGTAAGTCGCCTCTCTACCGTGACCGGCCATGGCATCTACGCCGGTATCTCCTACACCGTGGAGCACGACATGCAGCTTTACAGCGCCCGGAACAAGCTGGCAGAAGCCAACCTGGGCAACACCGTATATCACATCGACAGGATCGCCAGGCTTATGGGCCTCTAAGGGCCCGAAGATTGGAATGGCTGACCAGGCGCTATCCGACGTTAGAGTTCTGGACCTGAGTAATAACATCGCCGGGGCCTATTGCACCCGGTTGCTGGCCGACTACGGCGCCGACGTTATTAAGATCGAGCCGCCCTTTCACGGTGACCCCTCACGTCGGACAGGGCCCTTCCCCAACGACCTTCCCGACCCGGAGAAAAGCGGCCTGTTTATCCATCTCAACGGCAATAAGAGGGGCATCACGCTGGACATTGCTAGTTCAGCGGGAGGCCAGATTCTAAAGGACCTGGTGAATCGATCGGACATCCTTGTAGAGACCTTTACGCCCTCCTATTTGCCTTCCCTGGGCTTGGGTTATGGAGACCTGGAGTCTGTCAACCCAAAGCTGGTGATGACCTCTATAACACCCTTCGGGCAGACGGGTCCCTATAGCAATTACAAATCCACCGATGTAGGGGTCTTCGCAATGAGCGGCAGGATGTATGTTCACGGCCTCCCCGACCAGGCGCCCCTTCCCTACGCCCCCGACGTGATCTGGTACCAGGTAGGGACCACCGCCGCAGCGGCCACCATGGGCGCTTTATTCACCAGTCGGGTGCAGGGCATTGGGCAACAGGTGGATGTGTCGGCGCTGGAGGCCCTGATAGGGAACGTGGACAATCGACCGCTGTTCTACGCCTATACGGGAGTCAAGACCCCGCGCCAGCGATGGCCTGGCGGCATACCCCAGGGAGCCTACCCATGTCGGGACGGTTACGTGGTTTTTGGTGTGGGCTACGACCTGTATTTTCGCCGCCTCTGCGACGCCATGAGCCGCCCGGACATATACCAGGACCCCAGGTGGGCCACTATCCAGGCCCGCACTGAAAACGCCGAGGAGTTCGAAGCCATCTTCATCGGGTGGCTTATGGAGCACTCCAAAGGTGAGGTTTTCCAGCTGTGCCAGGCCCAACGGGTCATGTGCGCCCCTGTCCTGTCTTTTGAGGAGATGATGCAAGACCCACAGCTTGTGGCCAGGTCCTTCTTTGCCGAAACGGACCACCCCAATATTGGACGGCTGCCCACCACCGGCGCTCCTTTCAGGATGTCACAAACTCCCTGGCAGACCGGGCGACCAGCTCCTCTTCTTGGTGAACATAACTCAACGGTGCTCTGCGATGAGCTGGGCTATAGTCGGGAGGAGACGGCCCGTCTTCGGGCCCATGGTGTGATATGAGCGGCAGTAAACCTGCGCTGCCCCTGGAGGGCGTCCGTGTCATTGATATGACGGAGGTCTGGGCCGGTCCCCTGGCCGGCTCTCTCCTTGGAGACCTGGGGGCCATGGTGATCAAGGTGGAATCCTTCCCCCGACCGTCCCTGACCCGCCTCAAGGGTCTGTCTATCGGTTACAGCGACAACGACCCCAACGCTCCACGTCCCTGGGACCGGGCCGCCCTTCACAACATGGCCAACCGTAATAAGTACGGGGTGACCCTGAACATCAGGCACCACAGAGGCATGGAGATATTCAGCAAGCTGGTTGGCATCAGTGATGTGTTGGCCGAGTCTTTCACCGCTGGCACCGCCACCCGGCTGGGAGTAGACTACCCCGTCATCAGCGAAATGAAGCCTGACATCGTTATGCTTTCCATGTCTGGCTGGGGCGAGGATGGGCCTTATAAAGGTTACGCCGCTCTGGGCAGCGCGCTAGACGGTTTCACCGGACACCATGCTATGAGAGGTTACCCCGATACCGACCCCTCAACAACTCCTAACGTCCAGCACACCGATGCCGCCGGCTCTGTTGCCGCCGTCTTCGCCGTACTCACAGCCTTGCACTATCGGAGACAAACGGGAAAGGGCCAGTGGATAGATATGTCCCAGGTGGAGTCCTTTCTGCCGCACCTGGGCGGGGCCTTCATGGACTACGTGATGAACGGACGGACCCCCGAGCCCCTGGGCAACCGCCACCAGTACCTGGCCCCCTACGGCTGCTACCGTTGCCGCGGTGATGACAACTGGGTGGTGATAAATGTGACCTGCGAGGAGGAGTGGTTGGCCCTGTGCAACGTTACCGAACACCCCGAGTGGGCCGAAGACCCACGGTATGCCGATCCGGTTGGCCGCCATCGAAACCAGGATGCGCTGGACGAGGCCATCCAGGGCTGGACACTCCAGCGCGACAAGATGGAGGTTATGCAGCTCTTACAGCAAGCAGGGGTCCCGGCCCAGGCCGTCCTGGACGACGTTGACCTATATGACGACCCCCATCTGAAGGCGAGAGGTTTTTTTCAGAAGCTGCGGCATTCTGCGGCTGGGGAGCACGATTATCCGGGCCTCTTATGGAAGCTCACAAAGGCAGACCAGTCGGTGCGGCTTTCCCCCAACACCCTGGGTGAGCACAACGACTACGTCTACGGTGAACTCCTGGGCATGAGTGTACGAGAAATTGAAAGCCTCCGGGCCGAGGGCATTATTGGGGAAGAATTCCCGGATGAAGTTTATGAAGTGACTTGATCCGTCGACGCATTAACGGCCCTTCCGCCTAGCCGACTATTTCACTACCCAAAGGCATTAAGGCCCGTGATCTCCCGGCCAAGTGTCAGGGTGTGAATGTCGTAGGTGCCCTCGTAGGTGTCCACCGTTTCCAGGTTTAGCATGTGACGGATGGCGTGATGGTCCAGGGTAATGCCGCTGGCTCCCAGTATCTCCCGGGCGGCCCGTGCTCCCTTCAAGGCGGCGCGAACGTTCTCCCGCTTGGCCAGAGACACCTGAGTGTTGGTCATCTTACCCTCGTCCTTTAGCCTGCCCAGCCGCCATGCCAGCGTAAGTCCTCGGGTATGGTCCGCCAGCATGTCCACCAGCTTGGCCTGCACCAGCTGCCGCGAGGCTATGGGCTCCCCGAAAGTGATCCGGCTTTGAGCAAAGGCCAGAGCCTCTTCGTACACCGCCTCCAGGCACCCCAGGGCCCCCCAGGCGATGCCATAGCGGGCCTGGGTCAGGCACGATAAGGGTCCCCGGAGACCCTGGACGTTGGGCAGCACCTGCGACTGGTGCACCCGCACCTCGTCCAGCACCAGCTCACAGGTAATCGACAGGCGAAGGCTCATCTTGTGCTTGATGACGTTGGCTTGGAACCCGGGGCTATCGGTGGGGACCAGGAACCCGCGCACTACGCCTTCGTCGTCCTTGGCCCACACCAGGGCCACGTCGGCGATATTACCGCTGGATATCCACATCTTGGTGCCCGTCAGCACGTAGGAGTCGCCGTCCCTATGAGCCCGGGTTGTCATTGCCCCCGGGTCGGAGCCACCCTCGTGCTCGGTAAGGCCAAAGCACCCGATAAGCTCGCCTTTGGCCATCTTGGGTAGGTATCGGCTCTTCTGCTCCTCGGAGCCGTAGGCGTGAATGGGGTACATTACCAGGGCACCCTGAACGCTGGCAAAGCTTCGGAGCCCTGAGTCAACCCGCTCCAGCTCGTACATGATGAGGCCGTAGGCTACGTTGGATACCCCGGCCGTCCCGTATTCGGTGGGGAGGTTGGCTCCCAAAAAGCCCAGCTCCCCCAACTGCGTCGCCAGATGCTTTGGCAACGTCTCTTCCTCCCACCACTGGCTGACGTGCGGCAGGACCTGGTCATCCAGGAACTTCCGTGCCGTGGTCTGGACCTGACGCTCCTCAGGCGAGAAAAGCTCCGATATATGGTAGTAGTCCAGCATATTCGCTACTCCAAGACGGCCCAAACTTCCATGCTGTAACCGGCCTCTGGCGGCAGGAGCTGGTTGGCCGTCACCGTGGTCACCGCTGGCAGCAGGTCTCCGAAGGCTTTTAATCTAGCCTGGTTTAGGACTTCCTGGCGGTAGGCGTTCTGTGGGTTGGTAAACTCCACCGTCCGTACCACATCGCTGGCAGCTGCTCCCGCCGCTTGAAGGACCCGCAGCACGTTTTCATAGGTCTGAGCGACCTGGGCCTGAAAATCACCCTGCCCAACCACCTTCCCAGAGGTGTGGTCCATCGGCCCTCGGCCGGAGCAAAAGAGGTACTTACCACAGCGCACTGCGGCTGGCGCGCCAGCGGAACCGGCCCCCGTCCCCTTCCACTCAGGTACCTCGACAGCCTCACGGTCGTCGCCCAGATAGCAGGTGGCGTCGATCTCCAGCAAAGCCTCCCGGTGGAGGAGACGGTGTACGACCAGGCTGGTAGCAGCCACATCAGCGCCGTTTAGCGACTTTTTGCGGACCTTCCAGGTATCCGAGTACTGTCCCAAACCGGCTGGATGGACATAGTCGAACACCCTGGCTACCGTGGAAGGGTCCACCGAGGCGTCTTTCATCACCTGGCCCAGGGCGTTGGCCCAGATTGCCTGGGCCTGAGGGCCAATCCCCTCGGGGTAGGTCTCTTTACCGGAGCTATGGTCAAGGACGCGACCCGTTGACCCCGAGAGCCAGAACCAGTCGTCGCCCACGTAGAAACCCGGCCAGAAGGTCATGAACTTGTACCGCTCCCAGGTGGGGGTGCCCTCCGGAAACACGGCTCGTTTTTCCCTTCCTCCACGCATGGCTACGGCGTTGACTACCATCAGAGCGGCCGAGTCGGGAATCCCTTCGATGAGGATGCCCACCGATGCCGGCATACTGTCGCCAAAGGCCTGCCGCCGCACAGCGCCGCTGGCGCGGTACTCGGGCATGGCCGCCTCCAGGGCGTAGTCCACGGTGTACACGACGTCCTGGAAGGTATATCCGGCGGCCTGAAGAATAGCCCCCATCTTCTCGAAGATCACCCTGGCCTGCTCTACCAGGCTGGTGCTGCCGACGAGGTACGCGTCTCGGCCAGGGTCGTAGGTCTCCGCCGTTAGGCCGGAGATGCACAGCATTCCGTGGCGCTCCACCGCTAGAGAGTAGGGTTGGTCCGCGTAATTAGGGTCCCAGGGGTACGACTCCGGGCGGATGATGCGCTTTCCCGTCATGGGCTCTCCGAGCGAGAGGGTAGACGCACGGTGGCGCTGGCCGGTCTGACCACCGGTTCACCCCGCTGGTTCTCAATCCAGAGATCGCACTCCACCAGACTCTCCCCTTTGGATTTATGGGTGGCGTTGACCTGGCCGTGGCAAGTAATAGTGTCTCCCGAAAACACCATGCCCCGGTTTTGAAAGCTCAGCTTGCGGAGGTAGCTCCCTCGTCCACCCCAGTCCTGGACCAACTGGGCCAGAAAAGCACCCAGCATCTGTCCGTCAACCGGGGGAGATGGAAGTCCGTGCTCCCGTACATAGTCAGAGTCGTAATGGAGGCGGACAAAGTCCCACGTGGCCGCGCCGTAAGCCATCATCCGGACCAGGCTAATGTCTTTCTCCAGCGGGGGTAGGGTCTCTCCCACCCGCACATCCTCGAAGTATCGAATATTGGCTGTTCCTGTCATTGGGGATTCTTCTCGCCATCCCGCATCTGCGGAGGCCTGTAGTAAAGCAACTCGGCGTTCCTGGCCAGAAGCTCTGCCCGCTGGTTGTGATAAGTGACTTCAATCTGCTGAAATACCAAGGGACCGGAGCGGCCCGTCTTCTCCCAAACATCCTTGACCCTCCGGCGAAGGGTGATGACGTCGCTGGGATGGACGGGTTGAAAGAACTCGTAGTCGTTGCCCGCGCGCAACGGGGTGCCAATGGAACCCTGCTTCAAGGCCAGGGGATGACCCACCTCGTCAACATCGGAGCCAAAGAACTGAAAGGTGTCGCACACCAGGGTAGGCGGGGCCATGACATCGTCCAGGCCTACGCTTCGGGCGAACTCGCCGTCGGTGTACAGTGGATTGGGGTCCTGCACCGCCTGGGCGTACATTCGGAAGGCGGCCCGTCCCAGCTCCTCTGGCGCAGTGAAGACCGTCTCCTGGCCAACGGTGGCCTTGAGCCTTCTTAGGAGGTTCTCAGACTCGGCGCTCAAGACTCTGTAACCATTTCAACGAGGGCTGCTAACCTGGCCCCAGGTCTTACCGAAGTTGTCGATGTGAACGTACTGGCCGGTCATTGAGTCGGCCGTCTGGAGGGCGAGATACACGGCGCAGGGGCCGTTTTCGGCGGGCTCAATGCGAATGTCCCAGTTCCTGCGGTTCCAGGGAATCACCCAGGCTCCCTCGCTTCGTAGGCTGCCGGGGCTTAGTATGTTGACGGCTATATTGTGTTCCCGCATCTCCTCGGCCAGGGTGTGACTGATCATGTGAAGGGCAGCTTTGCTGGCGCTGTAGGCCGTGCCGCCCCCGGCGGTGACTTCTATCCCCATCCTGGACCCGATGTTGATGACACTTCCGCGCCGCTGCTTCATCATCACAGGCAGGACGTGCCGACAGCAAAGGTAGGGGCCTCTAATGTTGACCGACATCAGGCTGTCCCACCGCTCAGGCTCGATGTCCAGAAAGGGCTCACCGACAATCATCAGGCCGGCGTTATTGACGAGCACGTCGATGCGTCCGTAACGCTCCATCACCTGGTCTACCATTGCCTTGACCTGGGCCTCGTTGGTCACGTCGCAGGGTATGCCGAGGGCTTCACCACCCTGGGACCCGATCTCCGCGGCTGTCTCCGTGGCGGTACCGGACAGGCCGGTGGGCGACTGGGGGCGGGAGCAGGCCACCACTTTGGCTCCTTCCCTGGCGTACTCAATGGCAATTGCTTTCCCCAATCCCCGGCTGGCGCCGGTGACGATAGCCACCATTCCCTTCATCTGCATGGCTAGCTCTCCTCGTACCTAGTCCGCCGCTTCGGACTTAGCCTTTTCGGACGTTTTGAACTCCGGAATAACGTGCTCTCCGAAGAGCTCTATGGACTTCATGACCTTCTCGTGGGGCACCGTCTCGGTCTGCATCATGACCATCATCTGGTCTACGCCTATGGCTTCGTGCTTCTTAAGCGCCTCGATACAGCTATCTGGGTCCCCGGCGATAATGACGGCGCGGTCGCACAGGGTATCGGCGTCCAGGTCGTCCCAGATCTTGTGGGCCAGGGCAGCGCCACCCGAAAGGAAGTGGTGCTCCACAAACCAGAGGTAGTCAAATCCAACTTCGTCCGCCAGTACACACTGCTCCAGGGTTTCCTGGACCAGCTTGTGATCGTCCAGGGATGGCCGCTGCATCTCATACTGCAAGGCCAG
>JAPULR010000175.1 GCA_027294635.1 Chloroflexota bacterium
CTCCCAGTCTGGGGACCTGTACCAGTCCTTGCGGAGCTCAGAAAAGAGCGCGTCAATCTCCTTCTTAGTGAACACCTTCATCCTCTTCCTTGGGAGCGGCGTTTTGTAGCTGTCCGATTCTCCGTTGGTCTCCCGATAAGATAGTTTTGTCTCGAGGCGCTGTCAAGTTGGAGCTACCCTGGAAGGTTTGCCAGGGGCCAGTCGGGCCCATATACTTTTGGTCATAGCCTCGGTGCCGGGCCGAGGGTCCAAGTGGGGGAGATGTAGGCATGGAGGCCAGCGAAGGCGTCGTCAGGGCGGTGTTGGAGGGCAACCAGGGCTTCTACAGGGCCTTTGAAACACTGGACGTGCGCCAGATGGAGTCGGTGTGGGCCAAGGATGAGGAGATACGCTGTGTCCATCCCGGCAGGGGCCTGATTACGGGCTGGACCGACGTGATGAACAGCTGGGCCACCATCTTCGAGAACACCAGCCTGATGCACTTCAGGATCACCGACCCCCAGGTCTGCGTGTCCGGAGACTGCGCCTGGGTGGTATGTGTGGAGAACATCACCACTGTAATTGACGCCACCGTCTCCGAGTTTAAGGTTCTGACCACCAACATCTTTGTCAACCGGGACCAGCGCTGGCTAATGGTCCACCACCACGGCTCCCCCATATCCAGGACCTAGATGCCCAACTAACGGTTGCTCGTTCTTCTACTTTTGGGGCGAGTCCGCCGGACTATACACCGCTAGCCTCTCCTCCGATTCCTCCTGTGACAGACCCTCCACCCTGAGCACCTTGTCGCGGGAGCGGACCCCGCGCAGAATAGTAACCTGAGACCACCGTACCCCTAGAATCCGGGCCAGGAGGTTAGCAACGGCGGCGTTGGCCTTGCCCTCCACCGGGGGCGCCGTAACCCGGACCCTTAACACGCCATCGGAAAAGCCCAGTACACCCTCCTTGCGAGCTCCAGGCTGTACCCTCACGGTGACCCTGGCTACTGGGCCGTCCATCACGCCAGCACGTTGTAGCGGTATCTGGAGCTCAGCAGGTCCCCCTCCTGGAACCGGCTCATCCTGAAGGGAGTAATGTCGAAGGTGGTGGCCTCTCCCTTCGCTATCAGCTCCGCCATACAGAGGCCTATCATGGGGGAGAGCTTAAAGCCGTGGCCGCTAAAGCCCACGGCGCAGTAGAGGCCATCGATGGTCCCCACACGGTCCATAATGGGATGCCAGTCGGGGGTTGTGGTAAAGAGGCCGGACCAACCGCCCCGGAAATATCCTTCGGCCATAGCGGGCATTCGGTTCACCAGCTTGGTTATGGCCTCCTCCACCGTGGCGGGGTCTACGCCCTGGTTGTACCCTTCCACATCAACGGCCTCCTCGCCTATGCCGATGAGGGTAAGGTCCGTGGAATCCGGACGGAAGCTGAACTCCTGGGCTATGTCACCCACGGTGGGATGAGACGGAAGCAAACCCTCCGGCCTGCGCACCATGACCACCTGGTGCCTGGTGGTCTCCAAAGGTAAATCCAGATCCAACTTTTTAAGCAACTGGCGAGACCAGGGACCGGCGGCGATGAGGACCTTGGGTGTATCTATGGTAGTTCCATCGGCCGTGGTAACAGACCTCACTCTGCCACCACTCACATTAATCTCTGTTGCCGCAGCGCGCATATACACCTGGGCTCCCATGTCTTTGGCCCGCTGGGCGTAGCCCGTAGTAACCAGATACGGGTCGGCGTAGCCCGACTGGGGTTCGTAGGCAATGCCTCCAGCGTCGTCCGCCTTCAGCATGGGTGCCAACTCCTCCAGGTCCTCCTGAGAGACCACGCTGGTCTCTATACCCAGGCTCCGCTGCATGGCTACGTTTTCCTCCATAGGCCCTCTATCCACTGGGCTGACGATGACGAAGTATCCGGTGTTAACGTAGCCCGAGGGATGTCCCATCTCCTCCTCAAAGTCCTGGAACACCTTCAAGCTCTCCCAGGCCATGCTGGCGGTGATTGGGTTGGAGTAGTGCATACGAAGAATGGCCTGGGAACGCCCGGTAGAGCCGGAGCCCAGCACGTCCTGCTCCAGCAGCACTACGTCCCTCATTCCGAGGCGGGCCAGGTGGTACAGAACGCTGCATCCCATGACTCCGCCGCCTATGATGACCGCCTCCGCCTCTTTCCTCATATCGAGCCCCTAGATTTAGGCTAAACTCCTTCCTTACCTCACGGAAGTTGACCAGCAATTGCATGGACTATTATATTGGTGACCAGCGAATGGACAAGACCCTTTAAGGGCTTGAGGAATGTTCCTCGGCGCTACCGGCGCCTAAAAATCGACGAGGCGGGTGAGAGCAATGATTACACCAGTTGAAACCGTTGGCATGGACCCCAAGGGTCTAGACCGCGTGAAGGCCCTATTTCAGGAGCAGCTTGACCAGGGCCTTCACCCCGGCGCCGCCATGGCCGCCTATCGCAACGGGAAACTGGTGCTGGACCTCTACGGCGGCCAGGCCGACAAGGAAGCCAAAAAACCCGTGTCCCAGGATACCCTCTTTGTCATCTTCTCCTCCACCAAGCCTCTGGCCGCCTTTTGCTGGCACCTCCTCTGGGAAAGGGGCCAACTGGAGCTGGGGGACTGGATAGCAGACCACTGGCCTGAGTTCGCCAAGAACGGCAAGGACCGCGTGACCGTGCGGCATATCCTGACCCACACCGCCGGTTTCCCTGAGACTCCCCCGGAGCTGACGCCGGACAAGATGACCAACTGGGAAGCCGCCGTCCAAGCCATGGAGAACGCGACGCTGAGCTATGAGCCGGGGAAGGTCATCGCCTACCACTCGCTGAACTTCGGCTGGGTCGTGGGAGAGGTGGTCAGGAGGGTGGACGGCAGGCCCATCAGCCAGTTCCTCCAGGAGGAGGTCACGGGTCCCCTGGGCATGAAGGACTTCTACCTGGGCCTCCCCCCGGAGCAGGAGCCCCGGGTAGCCAAGCTCTACGCCATGGAGGACTGCGACACCTCTGACACCGTCGACCTTTTCAACAGGTCCGAGGCTCACCAGGCGGTGATACCCGCCGCCAACGGCATAAGCACCGCCCGGGATCTGGCGCGCTTCTACGCCATGCTCTCCATGGGAGGCAGTTTGGATGGAACAGAGATCATTCGGCCGGGAGTCATTAAGAGCTTCGCCGCCCTGCAAGAGGAGGGGGAGGACCGCACTACCGGCAGGGAGATAAAGCTAGGCCTGGGATTTGCCATTGACGCCCCTAGTATGGGCGCTCAGAGAGGGTCAGGCAGATACAACCACAGCATTGGACACGGCGGGTTGGGGAGCAGCATCGGCTGGGTTGACCTGGGGAGCCGCCTGGCCGTGGCCATTATCACCAACGGCGTGCGAGGCGATGAGTACAACACACAACGGATGATAGCCTTATCGGAGGCGGTGCGGGACGCCTGTATATAAATTCACACCTTAAATTCTCGGCGGAACCGTCCGGGAGCCGCCGTCGGCGATTATAGTAGACCCGCTTATGTAGGAAGATTCGTCGGAGGCCAAGTAGAGAATGGTGTCGGCGATGTCCTCCGGTCGGCCTATCCGCCCCATGGGATGGTTGGCCGCTATGTCTTGAAGGGCTTGGCTGCTTTGACTGCTGCCTCGGGCCTGAGGGGTGTCCACCGTGCCGGGGGCTATGCAGTTGATCCTGATACCCTTGGAAGTGTACTGGCTGGCGGCGGCCAGGGTTAGATGGATTACCCCGGCCTTGCTTACGGAGTATGGAAGGGACCGGGTATAGGCTTGAACTCCGGCCATGGAGGATATGTTGACGATGGACCCGCCGCCGCTCTTAATCATCGCCGGAATAGCCGCCTTGCAGCAGAGGAACAGCCCTTTGAGGTTGGTGGTCATCACCAGGTCCCAGTCACGCTCGTCCACCTCCGCCAGGGGAGGCGACAGGACAAGGACCCCGGCGGCATTGACCAGCACGTCCAGCCGACCGAACCGTCTCACCGTGGCGTCCACCATCTCTTGAACCTGGTCCCACTTGGACACATCCACCGGCACCGCTTCCACGTCGGGGCTGATGCCCCGGGCCATGCTAAGGGTCTCGTCGGAGGCCAGACGGTTGCGGTCGGCTACCATGACTTTGGCACCTTCCCCGGCGAACCGCAGTACGGTGGCGCGGCCTATGCCCGAAGCGCCCCCCGTGACCAGAGCAACCTTGTCTTTAAGCCTATCAGCCATAGTTGAGACTCCTTTCGTTGAGTTGGCTGTCGGGAGCTAGCTCCATCGGATACCAGGATGGTACCAATCACGGTTCAGACAGCCCCGGTGGAGCGATGTGGCGTTCCTCACCTAGCCGTTAGCTCAGGGCCTTCTTGATTATGTCGGCCAGGCGGCCTTCCACCGCCGAATAATCCCTGGGCTCTACAGGAACTGGCAACTGGCCCAGCTCATCCTTTATGGGACCTTTGAGCACCTCGGCCTCCCGGGACGAAAGCTGCCACTGGACCACCAGGTCCTCAGGGCTCCACTGGGCTATCTGGCGGAAACCGTAGTCCTCCACAGCCCTCTTGGTTATCTCGATTAGCTTGTCCATGGCCCTTCCTTAATCCTAGGTTCTGAGACCGCCGGTCCTGGCGCCACCGTCTACCACGTAGGTGGCGCCGCTTACAAAAGAGGCCTCGTCGGAGGCCAGAAACAGGATAGCGTTGGAGATCTCCTCCGGGCGGCCGATGCGTCCCATGGGATGCTCCATCGCCGCAGCCTCGAGAGACTCGGCGCTCTGGGTGCTGCCTCGGGCCTGGGGGGTGTCTACCGGGCCAGGAACGATGCAGTTAATCCTGATGCCTTGAGACGTGTATTGCCCAGCTATCACGGAGGTCAGGTGGATCACTCCTGCTTTGCTTATGTTGTAGGGCAGGGACCGTGTCCAGGCGTCTAATCCCGCCGAGGAGGAGATGTTGATTATGGACCCACCGCCTCCCTTTAGCATTTCAGGAATGGCCGCCTTGCAGCAGAAGAATGTCCCCTTCAAGTTGGTGTCCATTATCAGGTCCCATTGCCTCTCTTCCACGTCTATGAGGGGCGGGGTAAGCATCAGTACGGCGGCCAGGTTTACCAGAATGTCCACCCGTCCGAACCGGCTGACGGTCTGGTCTACCATGTTCTGGACCTGGTCCCATTTGGACACGTCCACCGCCACGGTGTCCACATCGGAGCTGATGTCCCGAACCATCTTCAACGTCTGCTCAGAGCCGCTGCGGTTGCGGTCGGCAATCATCACCTTGGCGCCCTCCTGGGCAAACCGGAGGGCCGTGGCGCGGCCCATGCCGGTGGCCCCGCCGGCCAGGATAGCCACCTTGCCCGTGAGCCTGTCAGCCATAG
>JAPULR010000176.1 GCA_027294635.1 Chloroflexota bacterium
TCACTGGCTGCCTTAACTGCGGCATCCCTTGCTGTTCCGGTCATTTATCGTGCTCCTTTTACTCAGTGTTCTTGTGTTCAACGATTCGTTGGGGGGGGGAGAGGTAACACCCAACGAAATGTGCAGAAAAGTCTACCACAGAATTGTTTTCGACGGTGTAGGGTCATTTGGTGGGGCAAACCTGGCCGCTGGCCTGGCCGATGCTTGCATGGGCCTGTCCCCGGTGATAGCTATGACAGGCGCGATACCCGCGGAGCATCGCTACCGACACGTTTACCAGGAGTACGAGCACTCCTCGCCCTTCGATGCGGTTACCAAGTCCAGCTTGCAGGTGGACAGGGTGGAGAGACTTCCCGACTCTCTGAGGCAGGCCTTTCGTGAAGCTACCTCTGCTTTCGCCTAATAGGCTCGACTAGGTCTACCCGGCACTTCCCTTGGGCACCAGGAAGCGGCGGCGGAAGGTCAGCACCTGCTCCCCACGCTGATTGAAGGCCCGGCTCTCCACGTGGATGATGCCCCGGTCGCCCTTGCTGGTCTCTCGCTTGTCCAGTATCTCCGTTTCGGCGTAGATGGTATCTCCTAGAAACACCGGGCCGTCGTGTGTTATCTTCTCGTACTCCAGATTGGCAATGGCCTGGCCGCTGGTGTCCCGCACGCTCATTCCCACCACCAGGCTGAACACCAGAGTTCCGGCAACCAGAATCTTGCCATGCTGGTGGCCCTTCATGTACTGAGCGTCGGAGTGGAGAGGGTTGTCGTTGCGGGTTAGCAGGCAGAATAGGTTGTTATCAGATTCGGTAATGGTCTTCCCAGGCCAGTGTTTTTTGACCTCGCCCACTCGGAAGTCCTCGTATACGCCGCCGTAATGCTGGCGACCGTCATTGGCGGTGCTCATGTGATTTTCCTCCAATCACAGTAAGAGTGTTTGGCGGACCCTAGATTGCATACTGGCGCAGCAGGCTGCGGGCGATTACGATCTTCTGGATTTCGTTGGTCCCCTCGCCGATGATCATCAGGGGCGCATCTCGATAGTACCGTTCCAGAGGCAAGTCCTTGATATAACCGTAGCCGCCGTGGATGCGCATAGCGTCCAGGGTCACCTCGGCGCACATCTCGCTGGCGTACAGCTTTGCCATTCCCGCCTCCTGGTCGCATCGCTCACCCCGGTCCTTCTTCGCCGCGGCGTCGTATACCAGGAGCCTGGCGGCACGTATCTTGGTGGCCATATCCGCCAGCATCAGTTGAACGGCCTGGTGGTTGGCTATGGGCTGGCCGAAGGTCTTACGCTGTTGCGCATAGCGTATGGCATGCTCGAAGGCCGCCGTGGCGACACCCACCCCCCGCGCCGCGATGTTGATGCGTCCCGTCTCCAGGCCTTCCATCACTTGTCGGAACCCCCGTCCTTCTTCGTAGCCCACCAGGTTCTTTGCCGGAACCCGGCAGTCCTGGAAGATGAGCTCGCAAGTGTCGATGCCGCGGTACCCCAGCTTTTCCATATCGGGGCCCACGGTGAAGCCCGGGCCCTTCTCGACAATGAGTGCACTTATGCCACTGTGAGGAGGTTGGGCGTCCGGGTTGGTTTTGGCCATGAGCAAGACCACGTCGGAGTAGCGCCCGTTGGTGATGAACAGCTTTGCGCCGTTGACCACGTACTCATCACCGTCACGCACCGCCGTGGTCTCCAGGGCGGCTACGTCGCTGCCTGCGTTGGCCTCGGTCATCGCCAGGGCACCCCTTCTTTCTCCCTGGGCTAGCGAGGGAAGCCACTCTCGCTTCTGTTCCTCCGAGCCAAACCTGGCCACCACGTAGGTCAGGATGGAGTGGGTGCCAATAACACCGGTGATACTCATCCACCCCTTGGCCAACTCCTCGAAGACCATGGCGAAGGTGGTGTAGTCGAGTCCAAGACCTCCGTATTCCTCGGGCACGGTGATGCCAAAGAGGCCCAACTCCTTCATCTGCTCCACCAGCTCGTGGGGATAGGTATCGTCCCGGTCGTGTTTGCTTGCCCTGGGGACCACCTCCCGTTGCACAAATTCTTGCACCGTGGCCAGGATCTGGTTCCTGGCAGCAACCGAAGTCTGGTTCATTTCCCCTATCTCCCACTGGTAATGTGGCTTACTTAGGGCGGACACGGCCCCACTATAGCAGACGACGCCATTGTACAGCGGTGATAGTGATGTATAATCTCGGCGGCGATGACCATAGGCTCGTAACGTGGAGGGACGGGATGCGTTATGACGTGATTATTATTGGAGCCGGATCGGCGGGGACCACCCTGGCGGTGCGCCTCTCCGAGGATCCAAAGTGTTCAGTTCTTTTGCTAGAGGCTGGCCCCGACTACCCCGATCCAGACCGGCTTCCGCCGGAGATAAAGGGCAGCGATCGTCTTCGGACGGGACGGAAGGGCGCGCATCTTTGGAATTACGACGCCAAGGTTAACGAGTATCAAGCCGACTCGGTGGTGGTGCAGGGTGGCAGAGCGACTGGCGGAGGCAGCGCTGTCAACGGTGCGCTATTTCTCCGTGGCTTGCCGGAGGACTTTGATGGCTGGGCCGCCCGGGGTAACGAGGAATGGTCTTACGTAAACGTGCTGCCATATTTTCGCAAGATGGAAACGGACCTTGATTGCACCGGTGACTTTCACGGGCAGGAGGGACCTATCCCCGTTTGTCGCGTTAAGGAGGAGGAGTGGACGCCGGACCAGAAGGCCTTTTATCGGGCATGCCGCGCAGCGGGCTTCCCAGATGACCCGGACTTAAACTCTCCTGATACCACCGGCGTGGGCCGGTATCCCCTGAACTATAAAAACGGCTTCCGTATCAGCACCGCCCTGGCGTATCTGGGTCCTGGTCGACACCGCCTCAACCTGACTGTAAGGCCCAACGTTATTGCCCGCAAGTTGCTTTTCGATGGGCCTAGAGCTGTGGCTGTGGAGGCTGAAAGCGGCGGCGAGATTTTTCAAATAGAGGGGAAGGAGATAGTTCTATGTTTGGGTGCCCTCAGGTCGCCGACCCTTCTCCTGCAATCCGGCGTGGGCCCGGCGGATGACCTGAAAAACCTTGGGATTAGTCTGGTTCATGACTTGCACGGGGTAGGCAAGAATCTACAGCATCATTCGCTGGTTTTCCTCCGGTTCCGGCTCAAAGAGAAGCTGAATGACAGCGTTGAACCAGTCCAGGTGTGCCTGCGTTACACAGGTACAGGTTCCAATCGGCGCAACGATATGCTGATACACCCGAGGGAGGAGATTGTAGAAGGGATTTCCTATACCAAGCTCCACGTACTGCTTTTGGAAGGTCCCCGTTCGGGAGGAGTGCTAAAGCTTGCTTCTCCCGACCCGCATGTGCAGCCTCAGCTAACCTTTCGTAACTTGATGGACCCGCAGGACTTGGACCGAATGCGAGAAGGGGTAAGGCTGGGTATTCGCCTGACCGAGGATACCGCTTTTCAAGGGATCTTTGAAGAAAGGGTTGCTCCCACCGATGAAGAGCTTGCCACTGACGAATCCCTAGACGGGTGGCTGTTGACCAAGGCGCCGACCCTGGCACATTTTGGGGGCACCTGCAAAATGGGGCCATCCAGCGATCCGATGGCGGTGGTAAACCAGTATTGCCGGGTCCATGGACTGGAGGGGTTGCGTGTAGCGGACCTATCCATAATGCCCGACGTTGTTCTAGCCGGCACCAATGCCACTGCCATCATGATTGGAGAGCGTGTAGTTGATTGGGTGAGGAATGGCGTTGGCTAGATTTAGGAGCTTGCCGCAGTTGTATTTTGGCTACGGCTCTCTCTGATAGATTTGAATCCGGGCTCGACCGGTATCTACAACGTAAACCCTTCCCTGGTCATCTACCTTGACGGTAGTTGGTCCCCAGAGGAGCTTCTCGATGTTGGCCGACTCTTGCCTCAAATAGTCCTCCGGCGGCAGGTCTAGCGCGGGCTCCAGGTTTGCCTTCTCCCGCTCCTCAAGCTCGTCCTGGTTGGTGGTGAAGTACTCATCGGCCCATTTGGACAACCCGGATTCGCCTCGGAACTTGGCGATGAAGGCTCCGTCTTGGGCCATGACTTGGACCCGCTCGTTACCCCAGTCGGCTATGTAGATGTTGTCCTCCGAGTCAACGGCCACCCCCGATGGCCGATTGAACTCTCCGTCTCCCGGGCCAGGGGTGCCCCAACTGGCCAGGTATTTCCCCTCGGCGTCGAATTTCTGAATGCGGTCGTTGCGCCAATCGGCGATGTATACGTTTCCCCCTTGGTCGGTTGTGATGCCCCATGGCATGTTCAGCTCGCCCTCTCCGCCGCCGCCGCTTCCCCATTGCGACAGAAAACGTCCTTCACTGGTGTACCTTTGGACGCGGTTGTTGAGGCCGTCAACCACCAGAAGGTTGTTGTCCCTATCAAAGGCCAGCCCTGCGGGCCTGTCGAACTCACCCTCCCCCTCTCCCTGGACTCCCCACTTGTATAGGAATTCGCCTCCCTTGCTAAAGACCGAAATCCTGTGGAGGGCCTCGTCGGAGACGTAGACGTTGTCGTCCACGTCTATAGCGATGGACGAGGGCCACATTATCTGTCCATCCCCGGTGCCGCCGCTGCTGAACTGGCCCAGGTACTTCTCATCCACGGTGCATTTAGTGACCCGTTTCGAGATCGTCATCTCCTCCGAGTCTGAGCCGCCGCGGCTCACCACATACATCACGCCGTCACGGTCAAAGGCCAAATCGACGGGGTTGCCGAAGCCCCTGCCTCCCTGAAGAGACATGAACCCGACGGTGTGGCTGTACCGGAATCTTATTCCTGTCCGCATTTTCGTGATAACCTCAGGCCAGCTGGTACTCTCGTGTGGCCGCAATAACTTGCAGCAGCTCAACGATGCGGTCAGCCGAGGAACGGATCGTCTCTTCGGAGTCGAAGCGTAGGTCGCCTGCCGCGGAGGCGTGGGCAATCAGGTCTTGTCTGGTATCGTCGGGCACGTCCAGCGGTCCCATCAAATTAAGGCAGGCATCCACGAGCCGCTCCGGGGAGCTATGGTCTTCCTGGTCCCTGATTCGGCTGATGATGTCTCTAACGCCGGGTTTGGTTGCATCGGCGAATTCGTCCGCGGCAAAGTTGACCCGGCTGATCAGGCTTCCCGTTGTGACCCACTCCATGCCTGTATGCCACCCCTCAACGCTGGGGGGGTCCAGAAGCTGCTGTCCCATGTTGCTGGTCTCGGAGGCGAGGCGCAGGTCTTCCACGTTGGGGAAGGAATGCCCGCCGGCAAGACGGGCCGTGCCGACAACAAATTCCGTGGGGCTTTTGACCTTGGCAAAGGCGGCGTTTTTGAAGAAATAGGAGTTGAACAGAACTCTCATCACCGAGCGGATGTCGTATTTGTTTTTGAAGAAGGCGTTGGCTAGGATATCAATGGCCTCGGGGTCCCGGGGAGGGACCGTCTGCCATGCGGGCACCTGAGGCTCGTCGGCCACGAAGAAGTTGTACAGGTGGCGTGCGATGAACCGGCCAGTGGCCGGTTGGCGGCATATCACGTCTATTATGTCTTCGCCGTTAAAGGTCCCTTTATGCCCCAGGAATACCTTCTCGGCGTCATCGTGGTCGTCCGCTCTGTATTGGAACTGCCAGTCCAAACGCCCGTAGGGCCAGATGGAATCCCGCTCCGATCTGGCGGCGTGCAGAGATACGTCGGCTAAGGTCCATCCGGTGAAAGCATGGGAAGCCTGCCGAACATCGGTCTCGGTGTAGCTCCCCACGCCCATAGAAAAGAGCTCCAGCAGCTCCCGGCCGTAGTTCTCGTTCACGGCGCCTTTGTGATTGTCCTTGTTGTCCAGCCAGAAGATCATCGCGGGGTCTTTGGACAGCTCCACCAGCAGGGTGTGGAAGCTCCCCAACCCGCGGCGTCGGAACATTTCGACCTGGTTGAGGATGGCCTTGGGGTGGTTGAGCTTGGTATACCCGGTGGCGAAAAGGCCGTGCCAGAAGAGGGCCATCTTCTCTTCCAGGGGCCGTCTGGTGTTGATCATGCGGTACAGCCAGTAGGTCTGGCAGCTTTCCATCATGAGTAGATTGTTGCTGTCTACGTGGTAACGCTTGAGCAGGTCTTCATCCTCCAGGGCGGGAGGGGCTTGTTCCGGATGAAGGAGCTCTTCCACCGTGGCCTCGTATCCCTTGACAACGTAGGCTTCCAGCTCCCTGGCGGTGGCGCCAAAGCCGGCGCGGCGCAGTAGATGGGCCATTAGCGCTTTTTCTTTTTGCGACATGCTGTAGACTACCTCCGCGGTAAAGCGTTAGCTTGAATGCCCAATTCCAACCAGATACCACAGTTCATTAGAGGGGAGTGTACTTATAGCTTCAAACCGAGTCAAGGTGGCGTGCCTTCGTCATGTATCAGTAAATCCCCTCCTTGGCTTGTGACGGTTAGTATAAGTCGGAACAAGGGGCAAATCTGATATGCTAGGCGCCTTGAAGGAAGGGGCTTGGGAAGCCCCGCATAAATGATTAAGACGTATAAGGAGGCAGTATGCCGGACATGACCTTTGAGGAGGTGGCGGGGCTGGCCCGCGCCGCCGGTCTGGTGTTGAGCCAGGAGGACCTGGTGGAGGTGACTCACCGGCTTAACACCGTGATTGCGGACGTGGAAGGCTTCTCTCATCCAGACCTGGACAACATAGCTCCCGTGCCCTTTCGGCCTCTGGAGGAGACAGACGATGGACAGTAGCAGACTTACGCAGCTATCGGGGACGGAGCTGGCGAAGCTCATAGCTAGCAAAGAGCTTTCCCCCGTGGAGGTCACTGAAGCCTATCTGGAGCGTATCGATGCCCTAGATTCGCGGCTCAACGCCTACATCACCGTGTGTCGAGAGGAAGCCCTGGCCGCGGCAAGGAAGGCGGAGGAGGCGGTGGTCCGGGGCGATAAGCTGGGACCTCTTCACGGCCTTCCCCTGGGGGTGAAGGACCAGTTTGAGACCAGGGGAGTTCTGACCACATCGGGATCGCGGAGCCTTGGAGACAACGTGCCGAAAACAGATGCTACGGTTGTCGCCCGGGCGAAGGCGGCAGGGGCAATTCTTATAGGTAAGACCACCATGACTCAGTTCGCCTCGGGGCTGGGTGACCACTGGCAGTACGGCGACCCGCCGAGAAATCCCTGGGACCTAGAGCGGGACACCATAGGCTCAAGCAACGGTTCAGCCATTGGCATTGCCGCCTCCATGTGCGCTATCTCCCTGGGGGAGGACACGGGGGGCTCCATTAGGTGTCCTGCCTCCGCTACCGGGGTGGTTGGGCTGAGACCTACCTGGGGTCGAGTGAGCCGTCACGGGATGCACGGTCTTTCCTGGTCCATGGACACCGGCGGCCCCATCACTCGCACCGTTGAGGATGCCGCTCTCATGATGAACGCCATCGCCGGCTACGATCCCCAGGACTCCCTCACATCGAAGCTTCCCGTTCCGGACTATACCAGATCCTTGAGCACGGACCTTAGGGGCGTGCGAGTTGGGCTTCTCCGGGAGCTTACAGACCCGGAGTTTACCAACGAGGAGGTGGTGCAGGCGGTTAGCGACGCGGCTAAGCAGTTGGAGGGCCTGGGAGCTACGGTGGAGGAGACCTCGTTGCCGCTGCTGAGGGAGGTGGGCGCGGTGGCTGGCCCGGTTACCGGAAGCGACTCGGCATACGTACATCGTAACGGTCTACGCAACAGGCCCGAGGACTACGGGCGCAATCTCCGCCTGCGGCTTACGGTAAGCAGCCTTATCCCGGGCCACGTTCTTCAGAAGGCTATGAGGGCACGCGCCCTGGTGCGTCGGGAGTGGCTCAAGCTGTTCCAGCGGTTCGACGTGCTTCTGAGCCCAACCTTGATGTTCACCTTAGGAAAGATTGAGTATGTCGAGCCAATAACCACTCGGGAGCAGGCGCAGCGACGATTCGGCAAGGGCACTGGTGACGCTACTATCACCGCTCCCTTTGTGGGCACACCGGCGATGACGGTCCCCTGCGGTTTCGACTCCAATGGGGTGCCTATCGGACTGCAGATTATGGGCAGCCATTTCCAGGAGGAGAAGGTGCTTAAGGTAGGCCACGCCTACGAGAGCAGCACTCCGTGGCACAGCAGAAGGCCGGCTCTGTAGAAGGGACTTCTACAGATTATGTAAACAACCCCGGTGGGGACATTTGCTAAATCAGGGCTTGCAGCGATGCGCTGATGAGGATTACTAAGCCTAGTATCACCACAAACCAGGCAAAGTTGATCCTTTGGACCATATTCAACAGGAACCGTATCGTGACCAGGCCGACGACAAAGGCTACCAGGGTCGCAACCGTTGTCTCCCAGGAGAGGGCTAGCCCCGAATCAAAGAGCACGAAAAGGGCGGCTCCCAGGCTTGCGGGGACGGGAGCACCGCTAACCCTTGGACTATTCCCACGTACAGGGCATC